>DASUMF010000191.1:0-3633 GCA_036277835.1 Acidimicrobiia bacterium | reverse complement strand
ACCATCTCGAGCACGTTCGCGTCGCCCGATCTCGGGACGCCGCGCGCGAAGGCGGAGTACGAGGACGCGCTGGCCAAGGTCTCATAACGCGTGTTCGTGCCGGCTACGACACGAACACGGGGGTACCGATCGCCACACCGGCTGCGAGCACTGCGAGGTCGGACGCTCCCGCGCGCACACACCCGTTCGACACCGCGTCGCCGATGCTCGACGGTGCGTTCGTGCCGTGGATCGCGAGGCGGGGCAGCCCTCCGTCGAAGGTCGTGAACGACTCCGAGTACCCGTTGAGTGCGACGACCCACGATCCGTACGGCCCTGCGGGATCCTCGGGCAGGACGTCGGTCACGTAGTACGTGTGCGCGGGCGTCGGCGACGAGGGCGCGCCGACAGCGACGGGAGCGTCGAGCAGCACGTCGCCGTTGCGCGTCCAGCGGAGGCGTCGCGCGCCGAGGTCGACGTCGATGCGATCCCAGACGTCCGACAGCACGACATCGGAGGCTCGGATCCACGCTTCCGAGCCGTTCGGCGGCAGCGAGAGCCGCACCTTCACCCACGGCCCTTCGTGTGCAGTCACGAGGAACACCCGCGGGGTCGAGAACTCCGTCGTCCCCAAGAGCGCGAACGACGGGCGGGGATCGGTCGGGCTGTTCCACAGGGAGATCGCCTTCCCGACGACGCGCGCCACGACACCCGTCGGCACCGCCGGGGTGGTGGCGGGCGGCGACGGGTTCGAGGGTGTGGGTGTGCTCCCTGCCATCGCCACCGGGGAAGGCTCCGGCTCCGCCGCGCCCGGCTGCGGTTCCAAGGCCGATGTGGCGACCACCGGTTCGGGCACCTTGGGCGGTGCCGGCGCGAGGTGCGGGATCGGCTCGTACGTGGGAAAGGAGGTCGTCGGGAGCGGTGCAGGAGGAGTGGCCGCCACCGGCACCGCACCCAGCGCTGCGCTGTTCGGCGGATCGTCGTGCCCGACGCCGAGCACACCTTCGGCCGCGGCATCGATGCAACACGCCATCAAGGCGACGATGAGGAGGACGTGGCGAATGCGCACCTCCCCGTGTCAGCTCCCCGCGCCGTGTTGCGTCTCGACCGTCAGTTGCTTCGTCGTGCGGCCGCCCTGTGCGTCCTTGGCGATCAACACGACTGTGTGCGGCAGCGGATCGCAGTGCACGGGTACGTCGACGGTGGCACTCGGTTGTGTGACGCCGTCGATCGGCAACCCGTCGACGACGAGTCTCTGCGACGCCGCGCCCGACGTCGAGTAGGTCACAGCGACCGTCATCTTCGTCGCGCCGGCGCAGTCGACCGAACCCGGAGCGTCGAGGCTCAGGATCTCCGCCGATCCTCGCGCGTCGGCGGCGGTCGTCGCGGGCGTGTCTGCCGCGCTCCCGCTCGAGTCGCTGCAGGCGCCGAACAGCAGCGCGACGACGACGGCGAGCGTTGCGAGACCCGCGCGGTTCCGAACGGTGGTGGTCATGTGGCTCCCAACGAGCTCATGCGACGACGCGCCCTGGCGATGATCAACACGATGAGGACTCCCCCTGCCAGGCCGGCGAGCATGCTGAAGAAGACGCGGACACCTCGCGACACCCCCGCCGCCGTGACCGCGACGGTCGGCTGTGCGGCCAACGTCCGTTCCGCCGTCGCACCGCCGTTCGCGCCGGCCGCGTCGCTCGACGACGAACCTGCCGCGTCCTTGTGCTTGGCGTTCGCCGCCGTGGCGGCCGCGTGCTTCGCCGCCTGTGCGTCGTTCGACGCGGGCGGCGCGCTGGGCGCCGCGCTCGCGGCCGCGCCCGCGTCGGCCGCGGCCGCGGCCGGGTCGGGCGCCCCGGGGTCGGCCGCCGGCGGCGGAGGCGGCACCGGCTCCGCTCCCTCGCCCAAGAGGAGCGGGAACGTCGCGTACACGGTGTCGTCGGTGATCTGCACCTGCACGACGAGATCGCACGGTGCGCCGGGCCCGCAGCTCATCTCGTGCGGGTAGCCGAGCTCGTCGACCCAGGTGATCCCGCCGATGCCGACCGTGAAGTTGAGGTCCGCGCTCTTGGCGCCCGGCTCCGGCGTGACCGCTTCGTCGAACTGACCGGCACCGATCGCCGCGACCGGGCACTTGCCGCTCTGGAACCCGAACGACGTCGTGTTCGAGATGTGCGCGTCGTGCCGGCAGAGGTGGGCGCGTGCTTCGTAGATCTCGCCTTCACCGATGTCGAGGTGGATCGCGATCACCTGACCGTCGGCGAGGCCTTGGGTGGGAGTCGCGGTGACCGTGACCGGGCCCGCCGTCGTCGTCGCCGACTCGCCGGGCGCGGCAGTGATGACTGCGCTTCCCAGGAGCACGACGACGAGCAGCGAGGGCACGAGCACACGAGCCCGCCGAGATCTCGTGAGCAGGTTCGTCATGTCACCTCCTGAGAGCAGCCGCGCGGGCCGGTCACATCCATGCCGGGAGCAGACGGCTGAGCGTCTCACCGCTGACGACAGTGAGCGCGACGAGGGGGGCGACCGTCAACAGGTACGCGATGCGGAAGCGGACACGGCGGTAGAGCGCGACACTCGCCGCGATCGCGCCCGCGAACACGGCAAGCGTCAGCACCACGACCGCCCACGCGTCGGATTGACCGGTGCGACCGGTCTGGCTGCTGCTGCGCCCGTTCTGGGGGGTGGGCGCGTACGGCGTGCCCACCATCTTCGCGGTGACGACGACCGCATCGGACGTGTTCCAGAACGCGCGACTCGCCGACGTCACGAGCGTGAGGCGGTCGTCGTCGCTCGGCCCGTACAGGTTGTCGATCGACACTGCACGCGCGCCCTTCGCCTTCGCCGCCCCCGCGGTGCTCGTCGCGGCCGCGGTCCCCGTGCTGCCCTCGGCTTCTTCGCCGTCGTCGACCAGTTGGACGTCGCGCACCGACGACACCCTGTAGACGGACTGGCCCTGCGTGGTCGTCACGAGGATGCGCGCGCCTTTGTGGACGTCGTCGAGGTTGGCGAACGTGCCGCCGTATCCGTTCCGGCGCGCCACGACGAGCGCGTTGCCCGGTTGGCCGAGCCCCGCCGTCCCGGGCGCGTGTCCCGGGCCCTTCGCGGTGTTCGACGACGAGACGCCCTCCACGATCACGGCTTGCGTGCGCAGGTCGCCGATCTCGAGCACGCCGACGGCCGATCCGACCTCCGGTGGATTCGTCACCTCCGCGGTGCCTGGGAGGCCGCCACTCGCCGCCGCCGCGTGACGGAGGGTCTGCTTGTACTCGACCATGAGGTTGTGCTGGTCCTGTTGCTCGAGCAGCGGCCCGAGCTGATAGACGACGAGCCCCACACCGGTCGCGAGCACGCCGAACCACAGCGCGACGAGGCCGCCGGTCGGGGGTCGCGCCCGGAGCACCCGGGTCGAGCCGCCACCCGCGGTCGCGGGCGCGAACGACGGTTGCCCCGCGGTGAGCCACGCCGCCAACGAGGTCACCAGCACGATGCCCAGCAGCGCGATGACACCACCCGTCGTGTCGGGCAACGCGTGACCGGCGAACGCCGGCACCGCCACCGCGTCGATCGACGTGCCGCCGCTGGCCGCGGCCTGGTTGGCGGCCGCGCTCGCTCCCTGGTTGAACGTTCCCGGGTTGGTGACGCTCCGCGCCGTGGCCGCGT
>DASUMF010000190.1:0-4809 GCA_036277835.1 Acidimicrobiia bacterium | reverse complement strand
CGAGATCTTCCGTGACCGCTACGCCAGCGCCGAGCAGCAGGTGTCGACGATGAGCCGTGTGACCACGTACGGGTCCATGTTGGCGTTCGGACGCCGGTCCTCGATGTAGCCCTTCTTGTCGATCTCGACCTGCCACGGGATGCGCACCGACGCGCCGCGGTTCGACACGCCGTAGCTGAACTCCGACCACGGGGCGGTCTCGTGACTGCCGGTGAGCCGGTGCTCGATCTCCGCGCCGTAGTGCTTCACGTGCTCCTGCGCCTGCGTGCCGAGGGCCTCGCACGCGGCGATGATCGCGTCGTAGTTGTCGCGCATCGCGGTGGTCGAGAAGTTGGTGTGCGCGCCCGCGCCGTTCCAGTCGCCCTTCACCGGCTTCGGGTCGAGCGTCGCGGTGATGCCGAAGTCCTCGGCCACGCGGTAGAGCAGCCACCGCGCCATCCACAGCTGGTCCGACACGTCGAGCGGCGAGAGCGGCCCGACCTGGAACTCCCACTGGCCGGGCATGACCTCGGCGTTGATGCCCGAGATGCCGAGGCCGGCCTCGAGGCACGCCTCGAGGTGCGCTTCGACCACGTCACGACCGAACACCTCGTCGGCGCCGACGCCGCAGTAGTAGAACTCCTGCGGCGCGGGGTAGCCGTTCGGCGGGAACCCGTACGGACGGCCGTCCTTGAAGAACGTGTACTCCTGCTCGATGCCGAACAGGGGCTCCTGGCCGTCGAACTTCTCCGCCACCGGGCGCAGCATCGCTCGCGTGTTGGTCGCGTGCGGCGTCATGTCGGGCAGCAGCACCTCGCACATCACGAGCACGTCGTCGCCGCCGCGGATCGGGTCCGGGAAGCTCGCGACGGGCTGCAGCACGCAGTCGGAGTTGCTCCCCGGTGCCTGGTTGGTGCTCGAGCCGTCGAAGCCCCAGATCGGCAGGTCCTTGCCGTCCTCGAGGATCTTCGTCTTGGAACGGAGCCGTGCCGTCGGCTCGGTGCCGTCGATCCAGATGTACTCCGCCTTGTACGCCACTGCGCGCTCCTGTCTGTGCGACCCTCACCGGGTCGGGTCTGGTGCCTCGTCGATGTCGGCGACCTCGGACGATATGGAATGGACCTGACGGTCCGAGGATCGGCGCTCGCCAGCTTCGGGGCAGGCAGTTTCCCGCTCGTTGCCCAAATGTGAACGGACCGTGAACGCCCCCCTCCGGGCCGGAGGTGCCGCCGGTACGGGGTGCCACAATTGGGAGGTCACACCGTGTGGCGCCGTGAACCGGCGCCCAGGCGGCCCGACGTCGACCCACTACGGGGGACCCGATGCAGCAACAGCTCGACTACGTCCTGCGCACCGTGGAGGAGCGCGGCGTGCGCTTCGTGCGGCTGTGGTTCACCGACGTGCTCGGCGGCCTCAAGGGCTTCGCCATCACCCCTGCCGAGCTCGAGACGGCCCTCGAGGAGGGCATGACGTTCGACGGCTCCGCCATCCAGGGCTACAGCCGGGTGCAGGAGTCGGACATGCTGGCCATGCCCGACCCCAACACCTTCGAGATCGTGCCCTGGCGCGGCGAGGACGCCCCGGTCGCGCGCATGTTCTGCGACATCCGCACCTTGTCGGAGGAGCCGTTCGAAGGCGACCCGCGCCACGTGCTCAAGCGCAACCTCGAACGCGCACGGGAGAAGGGCTTCACCTTCTACACCGCGCCCGAGATGGAGTTCTTCATCTTCGAGTCCGAGCACGAGCCGACGCCGATCGACGACGCGGGCTTCTTCGACATCTCGCAGCTCGACATGGTGAGCGAGCTGCGGCGCCAGACGATCGTGACGCTCGAGGCGATGGGCATCCCGGTGGAGTACAGCTTCCACGAGCTCGGCCCGAGCCAGCACGAGATCGACCTGCGCCACACCGACGCGCTGTCGATGGCCGACAACGTGATGACCTTCCGCACGGTCGTCAAGCAGGTTGCCGCCGACCTCGGCGTGTACGCGACGTTCATGCCCAAGCCGATCGAGGGGTCGTTCGGATCCGGGATGCACACGCATCTGTCGCTGTTCGAGGGCGACATGAACGCGTTCCACGACGCCGGCGACGAGTACGGGCTCTCGAACGTCGGCAAGCACTTCATCGCCGGGCTGCTGCGCCACGCGCGGGAGATCACGGCCATCACCAACCAGACGGTCAACTCGTACAAGCGCCTCATCGAGGGCTATGAAGCACCGGTGTACGTGTGTTGGGCGCGCAACAACGAGTCGGCCCTGGTACGGGTGCCGACGCCGAAGAAGGGCAAGGAGAGCTCGACGCGCATCGAGTTCCGCTCCCCCGACCCCGCGTGCAACCCCTACCTCGCGTTCTCGGTGATGCTCGCCGCCGGGCTCAAGGGCGTGGAAGAGGGATACGAGCTGCCGCCCGAGGCGACGAACAACATCTACGAGATGACGCCGGAGGAGCGCGCGGCCGAGGGCATCGGATCGCTGCCGCAGAACCTCACCGAGGCCATCTCGGTCATGGAAGACTCGGAGCTCGTGGCCGAGGCACTGGGTGAGCACGTGTTCGAGTACTTCATCCGCAACAAGCGCGCAGAGTGGCGCGAGTACAAGACCCACGTCTCGCCGTGGGAGCTCGACCGCTACCTGGGATCACTGTGACCAACGCACCCATCGGGTATGGCGCGGGCGAACCGCTCCTCGTCTTCCCCGACCCGCCGCCGCCCCTGCTCGCGCAGACGCTCGACCTCGCGGGGTACCCGTGGAAGGCCGTCGCGAATTCGTCGGTCGCCACGCAGAGCGAGCCCGCCGACGGTTGGGCCGGCGCGGTGGTGTGCGCCGACGACGACACCGAGGGCGCGCTCGGCATCTGTCGCGCGCTGCGCAAGCGCGACAGCTCGCTCGAGCCGGTGCTGCTGCTCATCAGCGGCGCGCAGCTGGGCGAGCTCGAGATGCGCGAAGACCTCTTCGACGACTTCTGCCTGTCGCCGTTCCACCAGAAGGAGCTGGAGGCGCGCCTGCGTCACCTGTTCTGGCGCACCGGGCGGGGCTCGCGTCCCGAGATCGTGGAGTACGGCGACCTCGTGCTCAACCTCGAGACCTACCAAGCCGCGCTCTCGAACCGGCCGCTCGACCTCACCTACATGGAGTACGAGCTGCTGAAGTTCTTCGCCACGCACTCGGGCAAGGTGTTCACGCGGGAGCAGCTGCTCTCACGGGTCTGGGGCTACGAGTACTACGGCGGGGCGCGCACCGTCGACGTGCACGTGCGACGGCTGCGGGCGAAGCTCGGCGAGGAGCACGCGAACCTGATCCAGACCGTGCGCTCCGTCGGCTACCGCTTCGGCACGCAGCGTTGGCAGGGCACCGGCCCGAACGCGGGGCCGAACACCGGCCAGTAGCGCGCTACTGCGGGGCGTCGGCGTTGCGGAGCTCGGCGTCGTCGGTGAGCAGCCAGCCCATCAGGGCGCTCCAGATCGCGCCGCCCAGCATGATCGCGATCGGCAGCGCCAACAGCATGATCACGACGATGAGAACCCCACCTCCGGACATGCGGCGAGCCTAACGGAGTCGTCGCGCTCCGAGCTGTGCCCGCCGTCGGGATCCTTGCCTTTCGTCCCCTTCGAGCGCACCATCGCGCGACAGGTTGTCGTCAGGACAGGTGTGGTCAGGGAGGGTGGCATGGACTCGATGGACGACCGCAAGTGGGAGCGATGGGCATCTCTGGGCGGGATCCTCTTCGCGGTGGCGACGGCGCTCAGCGCGGGCCTGCCCGGCTCTCCGCCCAAGACGTCGGACTCCGCCACCAAGATCAGCGACTTCATCGCCGACAAGGGTGACGAGCTGCGCTGGGGGGCGTTCCTCGCGGGGCTGGCCACGCTCGGCCTGCTCTGGTGGCTCGGCTCGGTGTACCGCACGCTGCGGCGCGGCGAAGGCGGCTCGCCGCGGTTGGCGATCGTCGCGGTCGGCGCAGCCGTCTTCGCCGCCGCGGTGTCGACCATCGGCAGCGTGATGCTCGGCTCGCTGCCGATCATCGGCGTGCGAACGCTCAGCCCGCAAGGTGCGCGCCTCTTCTACATCATCAGCTCCAACGTCACCGTGGCCACCGTGTTCGGGATGGCCGTGTTCGTCGCGGCGTTCTCGGTGGTGATCATCCGGAGCCACGTGCTGCCGGTCTGGCTCGGTTGGGTCGGCGTGCTCATCGCGGTGGTCGCGGTGTTCGGCGGGGGTGTCGTCGCGAGCACGCGCGACGTGTTCTTCTACGGGTCGTTCGGCGCCTTCGTCGCGTTCCTGCTCTGGGTGCTCGTCGTGAGCGGCCTGATGCTGGCCGGGCGAGGCGAAGACAGCGACGCGGGTGCAGCGGCGCCCACCCCGGCCGCGTCAGCGAGCTGACGCGCGCGCGGCGGAGGTGTCCCGAGCGGGGAACCGCTCGGGGCGCACGCCGTCGTGTGCGGTGATCGCGTTCCACGTCGCAGCGGCGACCGCGGCGAAGGTCGCGTCCGACGCGCGGCCGCGGGGCTCGCCGGGATCGTCGACGATCTCGACGACGATCGGCGGCGTGGACCGAGCCCGGATCACACCGAACGATCGGATGGTGAGGTCGAACACCTCGCCGGTCTGCGGATCCACGGTGAGCTCCTCGGTGAGCACCCAGCCGAGCGCCATGTGCGTGGCGCCGATCACGTAGGACCGCAGCACGACGTCGTCGAGGGGGTCGCCGGCGGCGACGCGCACGTGCACGCGCGCGATCGCGCCGCGCTCGTCGAGCTCGACGCGCGCGCCGGCCAGTGCCCCGGCAGACGATCGCGCACAGGTGTCGAGCAGCACTGCTGCGCCGCGGTCG
>DASUMF010000189.1:0-2086 GCA_036277835.1 Acidimicrobiia bacterium | reverse complement strand
ACCGGCCAGCCGACGCGGTGGAGCCCGTTGCACAGCGAGTCCCGCCGCGAGCGATACAGCTCGGCGACCTCCGACGGATACTCCGGCGCCTCGTTCATCACGACCGTGGCCGCGATCTGGATCGGCTGGAACGTGCCGTAGTCGAGGTAGGACTTGAGCCGCGCCAGCGCCTGCACGACGCGCTCGTTGCCGAGCATGAACCCGACCCGCCACCCCGCCATCGAGAACGACTTCGTCAGCGTGTACAGCTCCACCGCGACCTCGTCCGCGCCGGGCACCTGCAGGATCGACGGCGGCTCGTAACCGTCGAACGCGAGGTCGGCGTACGCGAAGTCGTGGACGAGGAGCACCTCGTGCTCACGGGCGAAGTCGACCATGCGTTGCATGAACTCGAGGTCGACGCACGCGGTCGTCGGGTTGTGCGGGAACGACAGCACGATCACGCGTGGCCGCGGCCAGGAGTCTTCCCAGGCCTCGAGCAGGTTGGAGAAGAAGTCCTGCTCCGGGCCGAGGCGCACGTGACGCACCTCGGCGCCGGCGAGGATCGGGCCCCAGATGTGGATCGGGTACGACGGGCTCGGCACCAGCGCGGCGTCGCCGGGGCCGAGGAGCACCCACATCAGGTGCGAGAAGCCCTCTTTCGCGCCGATGGTGGAGCAGGCCTGGGTCTCGGGGTCGAGGTCGACGCCGAACTTCCGCCGGTAGAGGTCGGTGATCGCCAGCCGGAGCTTCGGGATGCCCTTGCTCGACGAGTAGCGGTGGTTCCGCGGGTTCTCGACCGCCTCGGCCAGCTTCTTCACCGCCACGTCGGGCGACGGCAGGTCGGGGTTGCCGAACCCGAGGTCGATGACGTCCTCGCCCGCTCGCCGGGCCTCGATCTTCAGGGCGTCCATGATCCCGAAGACGTACGGCGGCAGCGCGTTGATCCGGCGGAACTCCATCGACCCGACGGTACCAGTCGGGTCGCGCGATCCCCGGCTACGTTCCCCGCGTGCCGGACTGGGAATTCGAACGCACCGATGCCGCGATGATCGCCCGCGGCCGCTTCGACCCCGAGAACACCGGACCGCCCGGATGCGTGCACGGCGGATGGATCGCGCACGCGTTCGACGAGGTCCTGGGGCGCACCACCGTGGCTGCCGGCTTCCCCGCGATGACGGCCCACCTCCACGTGCGGTACCGGCGACCGACGCCCATCGGTGCCGCGATCGAGTTCACGGTGCCGTGGCCGACGGTGCGCGGCCGCCGCGTGCACGTGCACGCGTCACTTCGCGCCGACGGCGTCCGCACCGCCGATGCCGACGCCCTGTTCGTGCACTTCGAGGGCCGCGCTCGCCCGACGCTGCCGCCCTCATGACGCAACTGGCGTCAACGCCGGGGTTCATCGCCTCGCTGCTGACGCCAGTCGTCGACCGTCGTCGACAGGTCAGCGCCGGCGCAGGAGCGGCGCGACGGCTTCGCCGAGGAGCGTGGCGTTCGCCGGATCCGACGAGTCGACCGGGCCGACGATGACCCACTCCGCACCTGCATCGGCATACGCGTCGAGCTCGGCGGCCACGCGCGCCGGTCCGCCGACGACCACGTCGGGTGCCGCGCCCAGGCGGCGCGCCTTCTCCTCCGCCGCGTCGTCGTCCGCCGCCAACACCACCAGGCCGCCCCACGAGATCACGAACGGCGCGCGATCCGCGAGCGCGCGCACGTCGGCCGCGTGAGCACGGAACCGCTCGCGGTCGCTCCCCCAGAAATTCCAGCCGTCGGCGTGGAAGCCCGCGAGCGCGCGCACCGCGCCGGCATCCCCGCCGACCCACACCGGATAGCCACGGTCCCGGGTCGTCACCACCGCGTCGCGCAGGGCGTTGACGCGGTCGGACATCGTGCCGAACGGCAGGCCGTAGCTCTCGTTCTCGGCTTCGCTGTGGCTGTCGCCCGCACCGATGGTGGCGACGACACGGTCGACGCCGGCGATGCGCGCGACGGTGTCGAAGCCGTGCGCGAGCGTCGCGGGCGGCCGGAGCGTCGCGCGCGCGACGAGCGACCCGAGCCCGATGCGCGTCGTCTCGGCTGCGATCGCGCCCAGGAGCGCGAA
>DASUMF010000188.1:0-5960 GCA_036277835.1 Acidimicrobiia bacterium | reverse complement strand
GACGCGAGCTTCACCACACCCGGCACGTCGAGGTTCTCTCGCGGCACACCTTCGGGCTCGTGCGGCTCGGTGAGGGGCGGCTGCGCGTCGATGTCGCGACAGGCGACCTTGGTGAGCGGGTGACGGCTGTGCGCGACGAGGAGGTACTCCTCGCCGTCATGGTGGAACGACACCATGTCGAGCGGCTGGTTGCCGAACCCGAACTCGGCGACGGTGTGGCCCTTGGCGACGGTGTTGGGCGTGATCGCGTCGAGCGAGAACTGCACCAGCGGGGTGCAGGTGTAGCTCGCCAGGATGCTCGCGCCGTTCTGGTAGGGCACGAAGGTGCGGATCGGCGACGCGGTCTCCCACATGCCGTGGGAGACGTGGAAGATCTCGAGCTGGGTGTCGGCGTGGTCGCCGGTGAACGGGAAGGGGATGCGGCGCAGCGTGGAGCTGAACTCCTCGTTCGACATGCCGGCCACGATGAGCTCGCCGTCGACGTACGCCATGTCGGTGACCGTCGCTGAGCGGATGTGGGGCCGGGTGAGGAAGATCGTGATGCCGTTGAACTCGAACTTCTGCGCGTCGGGCCCGTCGCCGAGCTGCACGTCGGTGCGCTCGTCGTCGTGGCTCGGCGCCGACGTGATCTCCACCTCCGAGTACGCGACGTCGGTGAGCGAGAGCTCGCTCAGCGTGCCACTGCGCCGGTCGATTCTCACGAGCACCGGGATCGCCTCGTCGCCGCGTCCGCGCATCACCGACAAGTAGACGTTGCCGGTGCGCGGGTGCACAGCGAGGTCGCGGATCGCGACGTCGTCGTCGGCGCATCCGAGGAAGGCGGCGAGCTTCGCGCCGAGGTCGTCGAGCTCGAACGCACCGGCAGTGTCGTCGGCGTCGGCGCTCGCGTCGGCGACGTCGATCGCCAGCACGGTGGCGCGCGTCGTGTCGGCGACGAAGAGGACGTCGTCGGGACCGAACGTGATCGCTCCGACGGTGACGAGCTCCGGTGTGCCGACCTGCAGTCCGTGTTCGGGCATGGCGGTTCTCCCTGGGTGGCAGCGCGTGTGACCTGCGCCCAGGCTATGCCGGAACCGCCGAGGAGCGCCCGGGCGCCTCGACGGGCCGATCAGCCCTCGTCGGGCTCGAAGCTGTGGATCGACTCCGCCAGCACCGGTTCGACGAGATCGTCGACGTGGATGAAGGCGAAGCCGGCGAGCTTCGCGTAGCGGGCATCCACGTCGGTGTCGCCGACGTGGATGTAGTGGTCGGCCTCGAACTCGGCCCGCACCTCGTGCAGGTGGTGCTTCCCGCCGACGAAGTGGGGCTCCATGCCGTAGCGCGCCCAGAGCGGGGCCTGGCTCGACCGGGGCCAGTCCGACGCGACGCCGACGATGTAGCCACGGTCGAACAGCTCACGGGCGACGGCCGCGGGCACCGGCCCCGGCGGCTCGCCGAACTCCATGGTGCCGTCGATGTCGAAGCTCACGAGCACACGCGAGGCGCGCTCGTCGGTCACGGTTGCTCGTCCTCGGCTTCGAGCTCTTCCTCGCTCATCGGCTCGAAGCCGCCCTGGCGCTTCACGACCGACCAGCCGATCAGCCCGACCGCCACCGCGAGCACCGCGAACACGACACCACCAACGACCCAGTACATCTCGGGGAGTCTAGGAGTCGGGCCGCGCTCAACCCCCGACGAGCGCCCACTGGGCCGGCTCGCCGTCGATCTCCTTCACGACGCCGCGCACCTCGAGCAGGCGGAGGTGCGCCATGGCCTCGCTGACCGCGGCGCGCTTGGTGAACACCTCGGAGCTCTCGAAGGGTCGGCTCCACTCCATGTGCGGCGTGATCTCCCACGCCGTGGTGTAGCCGTCGCGGATCGCGGTCACGACCTCGGCGAGCCGGTGGTCGTGGTGCTCACGCAGCTCCGCGATGCGCGCGCGGAGGTCTTCGAAGCGCCACTCGTGTGCTGGCAGTGCCTCACCGCCGAAGGTCTCGAGGCGATCGAGCGAGTCGAGGTAGTCGCCGAGCGGGTTGCCCTCCGACTGCGGGTTCAGGCCCACGTTCGGGGTGATGCGCGGGAGGACACAGTCGCCCGTGCACATGAGCTGGTTCGCGGGTTCCCAGAAGCACAGGTGGCCGGGTGAGTGACCGGGGGTCCAGACCGTCGTGAGGTCCCAACCGGGGATGTCGGGGCGGTCGCCGTCCTCGAGGAGCACGTCAGGCGTCGCGAGCTCGACGAAGCCTCGCACCGGCATCGCCGCGTTGGTGAGGGCGTCGATGTCCTCTTGTGGTGCACCGAGACGACGGAGATACCCACTCATCAGGTGCAGCAGGTCGTCAGGTTCCTCGTAGCGGTCGTGGATCAGCGCGGCGTCGGCGGGGTGGAGCGCGATCCATGCGCCCGACGTGTCACGTAGGCGTCCGGCCAGCCCGTAGTGGTCGGCGTGGATGTGGGTGACCATCACGCCCTGGACGTCGTTGATGGAGAAGCCGGCCGTCTCGAGGCCGCTCGAGAGCGCGTCGAACGCGGCGTCGGTGTTCCAGCCCGCGTCGACGATGTAGGGCCCGCGATCGGTCTCGAAGGCGTACACGAACACGTACCCGAGCACGATGGGGAGCGGCACCGGGATGCTCCACAGCCCCGGGCGGATGCGCTCGACCGGCGGGAGCGGCTTGTCGGAAGCGGGGAATTCCATCATGGCCGACAGCATCACACACCGCGTTCGCGCACCGCACAATCAGCGGCGGCGGATCGCGTGATACTGGGGGATGCCCACGCTGCTCGTGGTCCACCACACGACGTCGCCCGCGCTCGATTCCATGTTCCGTGCGGCGCACGACGGTGCGAACGACCCGGCGATCGAGGGTGTCGACGTGATCGTGCGGGCCGCGCTCGCGGCGACGGCCGTCGACGTGCTCGCGGCCGACGGCTACCTGCTCGGCACGCCCGCGAACCTCGGGTACATGTCGGGTGCGTTGAAGCACTTCTTCGACCAGATCTACTACCCGTGCCTCGAAGCCACCGTCGGGCGTCCGTTCGGACTCTACGTGCACGGCAACAACGACACCGGTGGCGCGGTGCGCGCCGTCGACGTCGTGACCACCGGGCTCCGGTGGCACCGTGCGCAGGCGTCCGTCGAGGCGATCGGCGAACCGACGCGCAGCGATCTCGACGCCTGCTACGAGCTCGGCGCCACCCTCGCCGCCGGTCTCGCCCTCGATCTCTGACCGGGGTGGGCTCAGTCGGCTTCGCGCGGCGCGGTGACGGTCGCCTCGCCCGCGACCGCGGCCTCGGTGGCCGCGAAGTCGGCTTCGAGATCGTCGAGACCACCGATCGGCAGGCCCCGACGCCGACGACGGCTGTACCAGACCTGGGCGACCGTGAGCGCGATCGTGATCGGTGTGAGGTAGATCGCGTAGCGGCCGATGAACTGCGAGATCTCGGTGAGGGGCGCCGCGAGCCAGTCGCCCACGAAGTAGATCAGGCTCACGCGCCCGATCGCGCCGGCGGCGATCAGGGGGAAGAAGGTACGGGCGCGCATCCCGGTGGTTCCGGCCATCGTGCACACGAGTGGGCTCCACCAGCACACGACGAGGAGGTGGGAGAACTTGCGGAAGCCACGCTCGATCTTGCCCACCGCTTGCGACGACGCGCCGAGCTTGTCCTCACCCCAACGCAACGCGGCGTCGCCGTAGTCGCGACCGAAGAAGTAGTACAGCGGCGCGAGCAGCAGGATGCGTGTGATCGCCACGGCGAAGAACACGGCGGTGGGCACGAGGGGCTGCACGAGCAGCAAACGACTGATCGTGCTCGTCATGAACAGGAGCGCGGACGGCGCTGCCTCGAGGAGGCTGGGCCAGATCGCACGTGACACCTGGCCGACCAGGATCACGACTGCGATCGGCACCAGGTAGACGGCGACGTGAGGTCGATTCCCCGGGACGACGGCCTCGGCTGCTCCCTGCATGCCGCGCCATGGTGACACGTCTGGCGCTACGGCGCGCCCCGCTCGAGCTCTCCCGGGTCGTCGGCGGTGGCCACCTTCGACGACGGCCCTGCCGCGAAGTAGAGCGCGATCAGGGCATAGACGACGAAGCAGGCCTCGGCGCTGATGAACGCCAACCCGACGGTGAGCAGGTACACGATCGGCCCGACGAGCGAGCGGTGGAACGCGGTGCGCGTGCGCTCGGGCGGGATCCCGGGCACGAGCAGCCACGGTCGGTGCACCAGGTGCAGCCACATCCCCGCGAACGCGATCCCGATCGCGACCATGGTCGAGCTGTAGATCGCCGCGGCGATGTGGGAGTTGCTGCCGCCGTCGCGCACGTAGGTCGCGACGAGGTCGGTCGGGAAGGGCAGGAACGCGATGCCCATCAACAGCAGGAGGTTGATGAAGAGGAGCTTCCGGTCGACCAGGGCGATGCGCTCGAACATCGAGTGATGGCTGACCCACATGATCCCGATGACGACGAACGAGAGCGCGAACGCGACGTACGACGGCCACTGGTCGAGCAGCGCGTCGAGCAGGTTGCCCTGCCGGGCATGCGGAACCTTGATCTGCAGCACGAGCAGCGTGATCGCGATCGCGATGACGCCATCGCTGAACATCTCCAACCGGTCGGTGGTACTGCTCGGCGGTCTCAGCACAGCAGCACGCTAGTTGGGAGCCGCGCCCGCGATCCTGCCGGCGACGTGCGCGAGCAAGCCCGTAGTCTGATCCGACGATGGGACGGGGCCGCCTCGCGCTCGCCGCCGCGCTCGCCGCGCTGGCCGTCGTCACGGCCGCCGTGCCGGCCGGCGCCGCCACGTCGACACTGCTGGCACCGGGCAGGGTCGATCGCGTGCTCGTGATCAGCACCCCGGGCGTCGGGTGGTCGCTGATCGACCAGACCTCGACGCCGAACCTCTGGCGCCTCCTCCGCGGCTCGGCCATGGGCGACCTGACCGCACGGACACTCGGTCGCCCCGACCTCACCTCTGGCTACCTCACGTTCGGTGCCGGGACGCGCGCGGTGTCGCCGCGCTCGCCCGTGGACGGCGCAGGCATGGAGCCCACCGAGCCGTACGGCGAGGTCACCGCGCGCGATGCGTTCCGGGTCAGCACCGGTCGCGACGTCGACCACGGTGTGCTCCAGCTCGGTGTCGAGCCCATCCTGGCGGCCAACGCCGACGAGCAGATCGACGTCGCGATCGGCGCGCTGGGTGATGCGCTCCAGGCCGCCGGTCACGATCGCGCCGTGATCGCGAACGGCGACGGCGCCTATCCCGACCAGCCCGACGCGATGCGGCGCTCGGCCGTGAACGGGCTGATGGGCACCGACGGGGTGGTGCCAGAAGGGCGCGCCGGGCCCGAGCTGCTCGAGGCGCACCAACAGGCCCCGTTCGGTGTGCGCTACGACAACGACGCCGTCGTCGACGCGTTCTCCGATGCATGGAAGCCCGGCGCGGTGGTGCTGGTCGAAGGCTCCGACCTCGTGCGCGCCGACGCCTTCGGCCTGCTGGCCACGCCCGAGCAGGCGAGCGCGGCGATGCGCCAGGCGGTGCGCCGAACCGACGAGCTCGTCGGGCGCCTGCTCACCCAGGTCGATCTCCGTCACGACGCAGTCGTGATGATGAGCCCGACGCGTGCCCGCGGCACAGTGCTGAGCGCGGTCGCGGTGCACGCGCCGGGCATCCCAGCCGGACTCCTCGCCTCGGCGAGCACGCGGCGCCGCGGCTTCGTGCTGCTCGGCGATGCGGGACCGACGGTCCTGGCCCTGCTCGGCCTGCCGCGCGACGACGCGATGACCGGCACGCGGTTCACCGTCGGCGCGCCGCTGCCGCTCGACACGCGGATCGCGCGCCTCACCAACGCGACGTCGGCCGCCGTGTTCCGCGACAGAGTGCGTGTGTCGACCACGTACGGTTTCGCGCTCGCGCTCGCCGCGATCCTCGGCGTCGCTGCGTACGCGTTCATGGCCGGTCGCCTCGTGGCGGGG
>DASUMF010000187.1:0-15496 GCA_036277835.1 Acidimicrobiia bacterium | reverse complement strand
GTGCTGCAGTACGACCCGAAGACCGAGGAGGTCTTCGAGCGGCCGCTGCTGGTGATCCCGCCCTGGATCAACCGGTACTACATCGCCGACCTCGCGCCGGGGAAGAGCCTGGTGGAGTGGGCCGTCGATCATGGTCACGCCACGTTCGCGATCAGCTACCGCAATCCCGACGAGTCGATGCGCCACCTCACCTTCGACGACTACCTGCGCCTCGGGCCGCTCACCGCGATCGACGTCGTGCGCGACATCAGCGGGAGCGACGTCGTGAACACGCTGGCGATCTGCCTCGGCGGCACGATGAACGCGATGACCCTCGCGTACCTCGACGCGTGCGGCGACCGGTTCGTGAACACCGCGACGTTCCTCAACTCGGCGGTCGACTACGAGGGCGCCGGCACGCTGGCGTCGGTGTTCGCCGATCCCGACACCGTCGAAGGCCTCGTCCGCAAGATGGAGGAGAAGGGGTACCTCGACGGCCGCGAGATCGCACACACCTTCGACCTCCTGCGCGCCAACGACCTGGTGTTCCGCTACGCCGTCGACAACTGGCTCCTCGGCAAACCGCCACCGTCGTTCGACCTGCTCGCGTGGAACTCCGACAGCACGAACCTCCCCGGGCTCGCGCACGGTCACTTCCTGCGCAAGATGTACATCGAGAACGCGCTGGCCCGTGACGAGTACGTCGCGATGGGGGAGCGACTCGTCACGAGCGAGATCAGCACCGACACCTACATCGTCGCGGCGGTCGACGACCACATCGTGCCCTGGCGCGCGTCCTACCGCACGACGCAGCTGTTCAAGGGCCCGGTGCGGTTCGTGCTCGGCTCGGCCGGTCACATCGCCGGGATCGTGAGCCCGCCGAGCCCGAAGGTGCGGCTCTGGATCAACGATGCGCTCCCGGCGGATCCCGATCGCTGGTTCGCCGACGCCACCCAGCACCGCGACACGTGGTGGAACGACTGGGCGGCCTGGATCGAGTCGCGAGCGGGCGAGCTGGTGGCGCCGCCGCCGATGGGTGGGCCGTCGCAGACCGTGCTCGGCGACGCGCCGGGCACCTACGTGAAGAGCTGACCCGCGTCACGCGCCACGCGCGACGCGCCGGCGGGACTCAGCCCGACGTCGAAGCGGCGGTCGGGCTGGGCTCGGGCGCGTCGGGCGCCTGGCCAGCCTGGCGGTAGCTGCGGTACACGACGAGGAGCGCCTGCTTCTGGTCGTCGCTGAGGTGGGGGTCGCGTCGGATCGCGAGCTCGGTGTCGACCTCGTCGGTGTCGGGCTCGTCGTCGACGACGCCGACCTGACGGAGCAGCTGCTCGGTCGAGATGTCGAGCGCACGCCCGATCGACTGCAGCACGCGCACCGACGGCTCGTGCAACCCGCGCTCGAGCTGGCTCAGGTACGGGTTGGAGACGTGCGTGAGATCGGCGAGCTGGCGGAGGGAGAGGTTGGCGAGTTGGCGCTGGCCGCGGATGAAGGCGCCGAGCGCGTGCAACTGCGCGTCGCGGATGCTGTCGTTCGCCATGGCAGGGTGCGGATCAGTCGATGCGTCGGTCGGACGGTGAGCGACGAGATGCTGCGGTCCCGGCCGAGCGGGGGGACACCCGGCCGGGAACCACGCAGCAGATCACGTGCAGGTCAGACGGACTTGGCCGCCTTGGGCGCCAGCGCGTCGACGAACTTGCCGGCGATGGCCTTCTGCGTCGCGAGCACTTCCTCGGCGAAGCCGAACGTCAGGTCGACGAGCTCACGGGCGTCGACGGTCGGGAAGCCCGAGGGCAGCGCGTCGAGCGACGGCATCGTGAACGACTTGCCGGCGAGGTCGACCCACGCGTTGAGGCTGCTGGTGGCGAGCTCCTGGCTCTGCTTCAGGCTGCTCACGAACACGTCGGTGATCGCCGTGGTGGCATCCGCGGTCTTGGTGGGCATTGCAACTCCTTGATGTACTTCGAAGAGGGCTCTTCGGGTTTCCGGGGGATCCGGAGCGACGCTGGGGGTTCAGCTGTTGACACTCTAGTCAGCGGATGCTTGGAATGTCAAGCACCCCCGTTCCGATGGCTCGGGATCACGCTGGTTCGCCCGAGGCCTTGGGTACGCTGCGGCCATGGCAGAGATCGCGCATCCCCGATCGCCGCGCCCCCGATGACCGGTTCCCCGGTCACCGGGCCCCTGTGCGTGCTCTCCGTCCACGCCCACCCCGACGACGAAGCGTCCAAGGGCGCTGCCACGATGGCTCGATACGCCACCGAGGGCGTGCGGACAGTGCTCGTGTGCTGCACGGGTGGTGAGGCGGGCGATCTCCTCAACCCCGAGGCCGACAGCCCCGAGGTCCAGGCCGACCTCGGCGCGGTGCGCATGCGCGAGCTCGACGAGAGCGTGCGGATCATCGGCTACTCGGCCCTGCACCTCCTCGGCTACCGCGACTCGGGGATGCCCGACTCGGAGGCGAACGCGCACCCCGACAACTTCGCCAACGCCGACCTCGACGAGGCCGTCGGTCGCCTGGTCGCGATCGTGCGCCTCGAGCGCCCACAGGTGATCGTCACCTACGGCGACGGGCGAGGCGGTGGCTACGAGCACCCCGACCACATCCGGGTGCACGACATCAGCGTGCTCGCGTTCGACCGGGCCGGCGACGCCGACTGGTACCCCGAGGCGGGCGACCCGTGGCAGCCCCTGAAGCTCTACTACTCGAGCGGGTTCTCGCGCCGGCGGGTGCAGGCGATGCACGACTGGTTCGTCGCGCACGACGAGGAGAGCCCGTTCAAGGAGTGGATCGAGCGCATGCCGGCCGATGCACCCGACACGACCACCACGCGGATCGACGTCGGCGACTTCCTCCACGTCGGACGCGAAGCACTCCTCGCACACCGCACGCAGGTCGCGCCCACCGGCTTCTTCTTCAAGGTGCCGATGGAGACGATGCGGGAGATCCACCCCTGGGAAGACTTCGACCTCGCGCGCTCGCTCGTCGACGTCGACATCGCCGACGGCGAGTACGAGCACGACCTGTTCCAGGGCCTGCGAGTGACAGCCGGGTCGTAGCCGGATGCTCGACGGCGACCGTCGTGAGCTCGAGGATCTCGATGCCGCGCTCTTCGGCGCGGAGGCGGACTCCGGCGCGCCCGCGCCGTCACGCGCAGGTGCGGCCGAGGGTCGCGACGCAGCGGTGCCGGTCGGCGCACCGGACGACGACGTCGACCTGGATGCCGCGCTGTTCGGCGCTGAGGAACCCGAGGGGGTCACGGTCGACGAACCGCCCGCGGCGCCGATCGCTCGACCGCCCCGCGCCCGCGACACGACCGGTCCCGACGAGCTCGACGCGCTGCTCGGGGCGCCGGTTCCCGTCGCTGCCGCGACACGAACCGAGAAGCGCGCCGAACGACGCGCCGAACGACGCGCGGCACGCCGTCCGCGCCGGCGCATGGCGGTCGTGGCGTCGGGTGCCGCGCTGGTGATCGCGCTCGCGGTGTCGGTGACGGTCGTGTTCTCACGCGAGACGTCGGAGGTCACCACGCCCCGTTCGAGGCCGAGTCAGGCGCCTGTGAGCACCCGAGCCACGAGCACCACCGCCCGCGCGTCGTCCACGACGACCTCGACGAGCTCGACCACCACCACGACCGACGCGCCCGCGGCCGCCGCGGCGACGAAGCCGACCACGACGACGCTGCGTCGAAGCGCGGCGGCGCCGCCGGCCGACGAGCAAGAGCCCCAGCCCGGGCCCGACCCGGCGCCACCCCCACCACCTCCACCGCCGCCCCCGACGGACCCACCGGCCACGACCACCACGACGACCACCACGACCACCACGACCACCACGACGCTGCCGGACCCGCCGCCCGACACGTTGCCCTGAGCGGCAGCCGTCAGTCGCGGCGGGCCCAGCGCCAGGTGGCCGAGATCCGCGGCCCGGCCCGCGCAACCTTCGGGACGCCGTGCTCGTGGTGACGTTGACACGCACCGCCCATCACCAGCAGATCGCCGGACGCGGGGGAGAGGTCGAGTGAACGACCGCCGCTCCGCGGCCGCACGAGGAACGGACGGCGCGCACCGATCGTGAGCACGGCGACGATCGTGTCGTCGATCGTGCGCAGCTCACGATCGGCGTGGAACGCCACGCTGTCGCTGCCGTCGCGGTAGTAGTTGAAGCCCACCGGCCCGAACTGCACGCCGTAGTGCGCCGCCAGCGCGCGGGCGATGTCGTCGAGCACCGGGTGGGGGAGCGGGGCACCACTCGCGTACCAGTGCGAGAGGCGCGGGTCGTCGAGCACGCGGTCGTACATGCGGCGCCGACCCTGTCGCCAGGGGACAGCGTCGACCAGCTCGTCGAACAAGGTGTCGGCGCCACGGAGCCAACCGCGCGCGACGTCGATCCACGCACCCTGGGTGAGCGCGACGCGTTCGAGCGCGTGCCAGCCGTCGACAGCGGGCACACCCGCGGCGAAGAGGGAGCGCTGGAGCGCGACCACGCTTCCCATCGTAGGCGAACAGGCGTTCGTCCGGTCGAGGCCGGTAGATTCCGGTGGGTGACCGATGCGGAGCGCCACGACGGAGCGACCGAGCCGGTCGATCCCGCCGTGGTCGGCCGACCCGCCGACCCCGAGGTCACCGATCCAGGCGCCGCCGATCCGGGCGCCGAGTCCGACGGGGCGCTGGTCGCCTTCAAGTCGCGCGAGTTCACCACGTTCTGGGTGGCCGGGCTGATCTCCAACACCGGCACGTGGATGCAGACCGTGACGGTGCCCTACGTGGTCGACCAGCTCACCCACTCGACCGCGCTGGTGGGCGTCGCGGCGTTCTGCACGTACTTCCCGGCCACGCTCGTGTCACCGATCGCCGGCTCACTGTCCGATCGACGCGACCGCCGAGCGGTGTTGATCTGGGCGCAGGTCGTGATGATGGCGATGGCCACCGCGTTGTGGGCGCTCTGGTCGAGCGGCTCGGCCACGACGGTGCTCATCCTCGTGTGCGTCGTGATCAGCGCGTTGGGCAACGGCATCACGATCGCGGCGTGGCAGTCGTACGTGCCCCAGCTCGTGCCGCGCGGCGCGCTGCTGAGCGCGGTGCGTCTCAACTCGATGCAGTTCACCGGCGCGCGGGCGTTCGGCCCCGCGCTCGCCGGGCTCATCCTCGCCACGCTCGGGCCGTCGGCCGCGTTCGGGATCAATGCGATCTCGTTCCTCGTCGTGATCGGCGCGTTGATGATGCTGACGCCGCGACCGCCGGTGATGGTCGGCGCGCAGGGCAGCGTGATCCAGCACTTCCGCGAAGGGCTGCGCTACCTGCGCCGGCGCCAGGTGTTCGTCGTGTCGGTGCTCATGGTGTTCTTCGTGGCGATGTTCGGCGTGGGGCTCGTGCAGCTCGTCGAGCCGTTCACCCGCCACGTGCTCGACGTGGGAGCCGGCGTCTACGGCCTGCTCACGGCCGGGTACGGCGGCGGCGCGGTGGTGGGCTCGTTGTTCATGGTGTGGTTCGGCGACTCGTTCCGTCGCTCGCACTTCACCATGGTGGGCGTCGTCGCGATGGTGGTCGGCGTCGTCGCGCTCGGCTTGTCGCCCGCGTGGGGCTTCGCGCTCGCCGCGCTGTTCTTGATGGGCATCGCCCAGGTGTTCTGCACCGTGTCCTGCAACACCGCGCTGCAGCTCAACGTCGACGAAGGCTTCCGCGGCCGCGTGTCGTCGCTGTTCCTGATGTCGTTCTTCGCGGCGGCGCCACTCGGCGCGCTGGTCGGTGGCGTCACCGGTCAGCTGGTGGGCCTCCGGGCCACGATCGTCGGCGCGGCGGTGCTCCTCGCCGCGGTGAGCACGTGGATGGTCCTCCACTACCACCGTCTGCATCCGCTCGACGAGGCCGTACCGATCGCCGACTCGTCGGAGGAGACCGACCAGCACGGTCGACGCCCGTTGCCCGTCGACCTCGACACCGCCGGCCACCTCCGCGTCGAGGTCGACTGACCTCCCCCAGAGCGTTCTGGCGTCCCTCAGCTACCCATGTGGTACTCCGGGGACGCCAAAAGGCGCGAAGGCAGGGCTATCCGCCCTGACGCCCAGGGCTATCCGCCCTGCATCTCCAGGGCTATCCGCCCTGTGACGACGCGACCATCCGGTTGTAGACGCTGATCACCTTGCCGGAGTAGTTCGGGTCGGTGGCCCAGTTCCCGTTGCCCATGTCGCGCCACGTGGGTGCCCACCCCTTGGCGAAGAACTTGTCGAACTTGCGCGCCGCCGCGACGGGGTCGGCGCCGTACAGGTACGGCGACACCGGGTGGCTGAGCTGCGACGCGGTCACGTCCGCGTCGGCGTACTGACGCAGCAGCTGGATCTGCGCGCGGACGCCTTCCTGGGGCGTCGGGAATTGGTTGCCCACCTTGCACGTGTCGCACCAGCCGATGCCGGAGAAGTTGTTCGCGGGCGCCGACTCGAACCCGCCGGTCTCGATCACCGACTGCGCGAACGCCATGTCGCCCCGCACGTTCTCGTCGCGCCCCTCGTCGATGAAGAGCTGGGCCAGCGAGACGAGGTCGGTCTGGATGCGCGGACGGAAGCCCTGCGCGAGCACCCACCCGGCCAGCTGCTCCGCCGTGAGCGTCGCCGGACCCATGACCGGATCGCCCGCGGCGTGAAGCGCACCGATGACGCGCGCATGCTCGAGCGCGGCGTTGGCCTGCGCGACCAGCTGGTCGACGACGGCCTGACGCTGCTCCTGCTGCGCGGCCAGCGCGTCGAGGCGGGCGTGCTCCGCCTGGAGCTGATCCGCCTCGTTGCGCGTGGTCGCCTGCACGGCCGCGAGCTGCGTGCGCGTCTCCTCGAGCTTGTGCGCGGCGCGCTGGTTGCTCTCGGCGGCAGCTTCGCCCAGCGTCCGCCGCCGCGCGGCGTTCAGCGCCGACGAAGCGTCGCCGATGGTCGCGATGCCCGTGCCGTCACCACCGTTGCGGTAGAGCGCGACCGCCCGTTCGCGCATGGTCGCCTTCAACGCGTCGCGCTCCGCGGCGAGCTCGTCGCGCTGACGCCCGAGCTCGACGATGCGGGCCTCGTGCGCGTCGATGTCGGCCTGCACGGAGTCGCGCTCCTGGGTCGTCGCCTCCAGCTCCGCCGCGGCCTGATGGGCCGCGAGCTGCGCGCTCGCGAGCTGCTCCCGGGCGCGCACGACGGCCGGGTCCGACTCCACGAAGTCCTGCTGCGCCACCGCGGGCGGCGTGCCGAGCACGGGCACGAGCACCGTGGTGCACACCGTGACGAGCGCCGCGACGAAGAGGGCACCACCCCCGAAGCGTCGCATCGGAAGCAGCATAGGAACACTCCAGCCACACTGGCAACGGGGTGAGCTCCGACGCGCCGATAACCTCCCGCGATGGACGCCGCAGCACCGGCATGGGCCCGCCACCTCCCGAGCGGCGTCGACCCGGCCTCGCTCCACCTCACCGGCGCGGGATCGCTCCCCGCGGCGTGGGCGCAGGTGTGGGCCGCCGACCCGAGCCACCCGGTCGTGGGCGAGGGGAACCGCTGGCTCCAGGCGGCGGAGCTCGAGGAGCTGACCCGCCGCGTCGCGGGCCGCTACCGGGCCGCGGGGCTGGTCCCGGGCGACCGGATCGTCGTGAGCGCCACGCCGAGCCTCGACCTCGTGGTCGCCCATGTTGCGGCGCTGCGGGCGGGCCTCGTCGTGGTGCCCGTGAACGCGGCATACCGAGCACGCGAGGTCGGGGTGATCGTCCGCGACTGCTCGCCCGCCGCGGCGGTCGTCGGCGAAGCCGCGATGGGAGGGTGGGTCGCCGACGCGAGCGCGCGGCCGATCGTGGTGTGCAGTCCGGAGGTCGAGCTCGCCGACGCACCGGTCGACGCTCTCGACGCAGGGTCGCCCGACGACCTCGCGATGCTCTGCTACACGTCGGGCACCACGGGCGCGCCGAAGGGCGCGCGACTCACGCACGCGAACGTGCTGGCGAGCCCGGAGGCGTTGCGCCTCGCGTGGCGCTGGACGCCCGACGACCGCCTCGTGCTCGCGCTCCCGCTGTTCCACATGCACGGTCTCGGCGTCGGCCTTCACGGGACGTTGCTCGCGGGCGCGTCGGCGTACCTCGTGCCGCGCTTCGATCCCGACACGGTGCTCGACGCGGCCACGGCCGAGCACGGCACGATGTTCTTCGGAGTGCCGACGATGTACGAGCGCCTGGCCCGGTCGTCGCGCGTCCGAGAGTTGGCCCGCTTGCGGCTCTGCGTGTCGGGATCCGCACCGCTCGCGCCGAGCTTGTGTGAGCAATTCCGCGACGCCGCCGGCGTCGATGTGCTCGAGCGCTACGGCATGACCGAGACGTTGATGACGGTGTCGAACCCCTACGACGGTGAGCGCCGGCCCGGCACCGTCGGCTTCCCCCTCCCGGGAGTCGACCTCCGCTTGGGTGACGGCGACGAGATCCTCGTGCGGGGCCCCAACGTGTTCCCCGGGTACTGGGAGCGCCCCGACGCCAACACGGAGGCGTTCGAGGTCGACGCCTCAGGTGCGCGGTGGTTCCACACCGGCGACATCGGCGCCCACGACGCCGACGGCTACCTCGCCATCGTCGGCCGCGCCAAGGAGCTCATCATCTCGGGTGGTTTCAACGTGTACCCGCGCGAGGTCGAGGACGTGCTGCGCGACCACACCGGCGTCGCCGACGTCGCGGTGATCGGCACGCCGTCCGACGAGTGGGGTGAGGTGGTGACCGCGGTCGTGGTGACCGACGGCCCGCTCGACACCGACGCGCTGCTCGCCTTCGCCGCCGAGCAGCTCGCGCCCTACAAACGGCCCCGGGTCGTGCGCGTGGTCGACGAATTGCCCCGCAACGCGCTCGGCAAGGTTCTCCGCCACGAGCTCTGACCGCCCTCGCCTCGTTTTGGCGTCGCTCAGCTACCCATGCGGTACCCCGGGGACGCCAAAACAGAAGAGAGGGGGTCAGGCGTCGGCGACGAGGGCCTTGACCTCGGCGAGGAGCGCGATCGACTCGAGCGCGTCGCGCTGCTCGGGCGCCATCTGGCGCACGATCACGTCGGTGTAGCCCTGGGCGGCGAGCGCACGGAACTGCTCCGCGACCTGCTCGGGACTGCCCCACGCGAACGCCTCGGGCCGGAATCCCCGGTAGCCGCTCGCGATCACCGGTTCGGCCACCGCAGCCGCGGCACCGGGATCGGCGCCCACGTGCACGTCGCGGCGGATCGCCACCGCAGTCGGCGTCCGTCCGTGGTGCGCGCAAGACTCGCGGTACACGTCCGCTTGCGCGCCGGCCTCGTCGGGGACGACGTCGGCATTGGCGAGCCATGCATCGCCGAGGCGGGCTGCCCGGTCGATCGCTGGCGACGCGGTGCCGCCGATCCACACCTCGACCGGTTCGGCCGGCACCGGCGCGATGCGCGCACCGCCGAACGGCGCGCCCGAGCGGCCGTCGGGGTCGGAAACCTCCTCGCCGGCGAGCAGGCGCCGCACCGCGTCGAGCCCGGCCTCGAAGCGCGCGGCGCGCCCCTTCATCGCGACCCCCATCGCCCCGAACTGGGTCGCGCCGCCGCCGATGGCCGTCTGCATCACGAACCGGCCGGGCGCGAGCGCGGCGAGGGTCCCGATCTGCTCGGCGACGGTCACGGGGTGCCACAACGGGAGCAGGAAGAGCGCCCCCGCGGGCCGGTCGTCCCACTCGGCGAGCAGTCGCCCCATCATCGGGACGTTCTGGTAGTACGCCCCCGGACCGGTGCTGTGGTGGTCGCCCACGAACAGCGAATCGAGGCCCGCGTCACGAGACGCGCGTGCGCGCTCCACCATCCACCGCGCACCCTCGCGCGGGCGGGTCGAGAACGAGCTGCGGAGCGACACGCCGATGCGCACGACGGCAGTCTCGCCCGACGGTGCTGCGCGCGCCCAACCCGTCGCTCAGAGTGCAGCGCGCCGTCCCAGGACCGGGCGATGACGTTGGCCCACGAAGCGCGCCACCTGCCCGAAGACCGTCGGGTCGGTCTTCAGGTCGGAGTGCCCGAGGCACGCGGTCTCGGTGTTCTGGGCACCGGGGATGGTCGCTGCGCTCGACGGGACGATCATCGGGTCGCAGGGTGACCACCACGTGGCGAAGCGCACCGAGCCGTCGGGGCGGAAGTCGCGGGCCAGCGTGTCGAGCACACTCGAGCCCGGGGCCATGTCGCGACACGACGCGAGCAGGTAGCAGCCATACGCCCACAGGGTGCCGTCGTTGACCCCGGCCAGCGACACCCAGGCGTCGACGTGCGCGTCGCCGCCGAGCTGCTCGACGTAGTAGCGCGACGCGATCGCACCGAGCGAGTGGCTCACGACGTCCACCCGTGCCGCGCCGGTGCGCGCCTCGAGCCGTGCGACGGCCCGCGCGATCACGTGCGCGGCCGACACCGACGACGCCTCGCTGTCGTAGCTGATGGCGTCGATCTGGTCGGCGCGGTAGCCCGCTGCACGCAGTCGCGCCTCCATCGTCCGCCAGCTCTTGGACGAGCCGTCGAAGCCGTGCACCAGCAGCACCGGATCTCGCCGCACGGATCGTCGGGACCCGTCCGCTCCAGCCGGCGCCGTAGCGACGACGAGGCTGCCGAGCAGGGTTGCGGCGATCACGACCGCGGCGGTCGAGGAGCGCAGGGTTCGGCGTCGCATGGGCGAACGACGGTAGCGACGGGCCTCGCCGAGTGGTCGTCGCCCCCGGGCGCGTCACAGGTAGCGTCGCCGCGTGCTGTACCTCGTGCGTCACGGCCGCACCGACGCCAACGCGCGCGGACTCCTCCTCGGGCGCGCCGACCCACCGCTCTCGGCCGAAGGTCGCGCGCAGGCGGTTGCGCTCGCCGCACATCTCCCGGCCGAGGCGCGCGTGGTCGCGAGCCCCCTGCGGCGGACCATGGAGACCGCGGCCGCGCTCGGGCGCGCGGTGGAGGTCGACGAGCGGTGGATCGAGCTCGACTACGGCGATCTCGACGGGGTGGCGCTCGGGAGCGTCCCGTCGGAGATCTGGGCCGCATGGCGCGCCGACATCGAGTTCGCGCCTCCGGGGGGCGAGTCGCTCGCCGCGCTCGGCCGCCGGGTTCGTGCCGCATGCGACGACCTGGTCGACGACGTGCGCGAGCGCGACGTGATCGTCGTCACCCACGTGTCGCCGATCAAGGCTGCGCTGGCGTGGGCGCTGCGGACCGACGACTCGATCTCGTGGCGCGTGTTCGTGGAGGTCGCGTCGATCGCCCGCATCGGCGTCGACGACCGGGGCGCCACCGTGCGCTCCCTCAACGAGCGCGCCCCGACCCTCTAGGTCACGCCCTGCGGGGCGCCTGGGAGGTCAGGCGAAGGCGGGCAGCACCTCGGCCGCGAGCAGGCGCACGTGGTCGAGGTCGGGGATGTCGAGCAGCTGGAAGTAGACGGTGTCGGCACCTGCGTCGCGGTACGCGCCGACCTGATCGATCACCTGGGCCGGTGTGCCCGCGATGCCCGCCGCGAGGTGGTCGCGCGTGCGACCGATCGCCGCGGCGCGCCGATCCACCTCGGTGTCGTCGACGCCGCAGACCGTGGTGCTGGCGATGCTGAAGCGCAGCGACGCCGGATCGCGCCCGATCGCCTCGCAGGCGGCCCGCACGACCGCGACCCGCTCGGCGAACTGTGCGAGCGGCGCGAAGGCAACGTTGAACTCCGACGCGAACCGCGCGGCGAGGGCCGGGGTGCGGGTGGGGCCCGACCCGCCGATCACGATCGGCGGATGCGGACGCTGCACGGGCTTGGGCAGCGCGGGGGAATCAGTGAGCGTGTAGTGGTGTCCGAGGTGCGTGAAGCGCGCGCCGACATCGGTGCCCCAGAGGCCGGTGATCACCTCGAGCTGCTCGGCGAGCATGTCGAAGCGCTCCCGTGTGCCTGGGAAGGGCAGGCCGTAGGCGGCGTGCTCACGGTCGTTCCACCCCGCACCGAGCCCGAGCTCCACACGGCCCGCGCTCATGGCGTCGATCTGGGCGACCGTGATCGCGAGCGGCCCGGGTGGGCGGAACGTGACGGGGGAGACGAGCGTGCCGAGGCGGATGGTGCTCGTGTCACGCGCGAGGCCGGCGAGCGTGGTCCACGCGTCGGTCGGGCCCGGCGTGCCGTCACGCTTGAAGAAGTTGATGTAGTGATCCGACCGGAAGAACGCGTCGAAGCCGAGCTCCTCGCCGAGGAGGGCGAGCGCGAGCTGGTCGTCGTAGGTCGCGCCCTCCTGGGGCTCGATGAAGGTGCGGAAGCGCATGCGCTCTGTCTAGCGCGCAGCCGCGCCGCTACGCTCCTTCGTCGATGCAGCTCTGGGACCGGGTTGTCGCCGCCACCAACGTGGTCGGTGACCGCATCCTCCGGGCCGTGAACCGGCTGCTGGCGCGAGCATCGGTGCTGCCCGACCAGCCGTTCTACGACCCCGCCGACTTCGCGTGGGTGGAGCCGCTCGAGGCCGACTGGAAACTGATCCGCGCCGAGCTCGATGCGGTGCTGGCGCGTCGCGACGAGCTCCCGAACTTCCAGGACATCTCCACCGACCAGTACCACCTCACCGACGACGACCGGTGGAAGACGTACTTCCTCTACGGCTACGGCTTCCGCAGCGACGCGAACTGCGCGCGCTGCCCGCAGACGACGCGCCTGGTGGAGTCGATCCCCGGCATGACCACCGCGATGTTCTCGATCCTCGCGCCGGGCAAGCACATCCCGCCCCACGACGGCCCGTACAAGGGTGTGTTGCGCTACCACCTCGGGTTGCTGGTGCCGGAGCCGGCGGAGAACGTCGGCATCACGGTCGGCGGCGAGCTGGCGCACTGGCGCGAAGGTGGGAGCCTGGTGTTCGACGACACCTACACGCACGAAGCGTGGAACGACACCGACGGCACGCGTGTCGTGCTCTTCGTCGACGTGATCCGCGAGCTCCGCGAGCCGATGCGCACGCTCAACCGGTGGTTGATCACCGCGATCGCGTGGTCGCCGTTCATCCAGGACGCCAAGCGTCGCCACATCGCGTGGGAAGCCCGCTTCGACCGCATGCGGGGCACCGGCACCGCACCCTGACGGCGAGCGCGGGCGCCGAGGCCCGCGTCGGCTCAGTCGGGCAACTGGTCGTTGTCGTTCAGCACCTTGAAGATGACCTCGGCGGCCTCTTCGAGCAACGCAGGCGTGTGGTCGAGCATCAGGCTCAGGCGGATGAGGCCGAGCCCGCGGGGCACCGCGGGCGACACCACGGGGTTCACGAACACGCCCGCCTCGAGCAGCTCGCGTGCGAGCACGACCGCCGACAGCTCGTCGCGCTGGCGCAGCGGGATGGTGAGGATCGCGCTCTCGGCCGGGTTCACCGGGATGCCGCGCTCGCTGAGCAGGTCGATGAACCGGTCGACGTTGGCGCGGAGCTGGCCGGGCATCTCCGGCGTGTCGCGCAGGATGCGGACACCCTCGAGCGCGGCCGCGAGCGAACCGGGCGTGTTCGAGGCGGTGAAGATGAAGGGATCGGCGTCGAGAGTGAGCAGCTCGATCGCCTCCGCCGAGCCGATGACTGCGCCGCCGCAGGAACCGAGCGTCTTGGAGAACGTGACCGTGATGAGGTCGACGGCATCGAGCACGCCGTAGTGCTCGACCGCGCCACGGCCCCGCTCGCCGAGCACGCCGAGGCCATGGGCCTCGTCGCTCAGGAGGAACGCGTTCGGGTGGCGCCGGCACACGTCGACGAGGCGATCGAGGGGCGCGGTGTCGCCGCCCATCGAGTAGACGCCGTCGACGATCACGCCCTTGCCGGCCTCGGTGGGGAGGTCGGCGAGGATCCGGTCGAGCTTCTCGACGTCGTTGTGCCCGAAGCGCTTCATCGTCGCGCCCGACAGCTGCACGCCGGTGAGGAGCGAGTTGTGCGCGTCCTTGTCGAGGATCGCGACGTCGTGGCGGCTCAACAGGCCGGCGATCGTGCTGATGTTCGCGACGTAGCCCGTCGACAGGACCAGCGCGGACTCCCGGCCGTAGAACTCGGCCAGCTCGGCCTCGAGGGTGCGGTGGAGGTCGAGGGTGCCGTTGAGGAGGCGGGAGCCGGTGACCCCGGTGCCGTACTTGCTGGTGGCCTCCTGAGCGGCCTCGATGACCTTCGGGTGGTACGAGAGGCTCAGGTAGTTGTTGGAGCCGAAGTTGATGTAGTCGTGGCCCTCGATGCGGAACCGGGGTCGCGAGGCGCTCTCGACCGTCTTGTAGTAGGGCCAGTAGCCCGCGGCCTTCGCCAACCGGTAGTCGGCGAGGCGTGGGAAGGCCTCGAGGCGGTCTCGGAAGAAGCTCGTCGGCTGTTCGTTCAACGCATGCTCCTGGTGTTCCAGACCGACGGCCAGACCTGGGGAGTCTACGGTGCTCCGGCCCGTCGGCGCGGCACTCACCGTGGTCATGCGGGGCGCGTCGACAGCTCGGGGAGCCCGGCGGCGATCGGGTCCTCCAGGATCTGCTTGGCCCGCTTGAGGGCGTAGCCGGCCACCAGGCCGTCTTCCGTGCGTTCATCGAACGTCCACCGCATCGTCATGCTGCGGCGGCGGTCGGGCCCGCTGGTGGGGGAGCCGGGGTCGGTCGTGGGCCGCCCGATCACGCCGAACACCCCGATGGTGCCGTACTCGTAGAGGTGGTGGTAGCAGGCGTCCATGCCGATGCTGGCCAGGTTGGCGAAGAAGACGCTGGCGTACATCGGGTCGTTGTCGATGTAGGCCTTGGGGAAGAGGCCGAAGGCATCCGCGAAGCGCCCGACGGCCATCACGAGGCGCCGGCCGAGGCTCGGCAGCATCATGATCAGGCCGATCTCCTTGTCCGAGGTGGTGATGCCGGTACCGAAGCGCTCTTCGCTCAGCTGGCGGGCCATCGACGCGACCATCTCGGGGAACGGCTCGGCGGGGTCGAAGCGCCGCTTGATCACCACGAGGGGCGACTCGCCCTTGAGGCTGCGCTTGGCCGAGTACGAGAACCAGATCTCACGCCGCTGGTAGAGGCGACCGCCGGCGACGAAGCGGTTCATCGTCGGGTACTTCTCGAGCACCTGCGCCACGGCCCACATCACCAGGTGCTGGATCGTGATCGGCGTGTCGGGGTGGGCCTCGTTGAACGCACGGACGTAGGCGTCGGCCTGACGGAGCGCGATCTGCTGGTCGAAGTAGACCGCCGACTCGTTCCGGCCGCGCATCAGGTACGGCATGATCCGCTTCGTCGGCGGGAGATCGCGCACGAGATCACCATCGGGACGGCGCCACCACATGGCGCCGGACACTACACGGGAGCCGTCGGCGCCTCCCGGCCTCGGGATAGCGTCACCTCCGTGGCGTTCGCGCAGTTCCTCGCGCATCCCGACGTGGTCGAAGACCTGACGTTGCGGTCGCAGGTCGGGTTCCTCGCGCTGCACGGCGGCCTCGAGCCCGGCACCTCGGAGCTCGCGGGCGCCGCTGCCGCACGGGGCGGCGCCTCGTGCTACTCGGTGCACCAACCGAACGACCTGAAGCACCACGTGCCGTCGGTGGAGGCCGATCCC
>DASUMF010000186.1:0-7612 GCA_036277835.1 Acidimicrobiia bacterium | reverse complement strand
TGGCCGACGGCTCGATCGACATCGCGATCGAGGTCGGGGGCCTTGCCGTGTGGGACCTCGCGGCGCCGATGGTGGTTGTGCAGGAAGCCGGAGGGACTTTCACGGACCTTCGGGGTGTGGCTCGCGCCGACGGGGGCGACGTGCTCGCGACGAACGGGGTGCTCCACGCCGACGTGCTCGCCGCCCTCGCGTTGGACGCGCGCGACGTCAGCTAACCGGGGGCAGCTCGACGACCTCGCCCGGGAACACGAGGTTCACGTCGCGCGATTGCAGGCGCTCGCGGTTCGCGTCGCACACCGCGACCCAGTAGGGCGCGATCTCGTCGTCGGCAACCGACGAGCGTGGCGCGCCGCGAGCGATCGCGACCGCGCGGGCCGCGATCTCCCAGAGGTCGTCGCCGGGAGCGACGACGACCGAGCCCGTCGGACCCGACACGGCCACGGCAGGCGCGGGCGTCGTGGTCTCCGGCACCGTGGGAGCCGAGGTCGGGACGATCGCTGACGGCGCGTCGGCGTGGGCGGACGGTGACGTGTCGGTGGGGAGGGAGCGGAGGTCGCCGGCGCGACCGTCGCGCACCAGGGTGACGACCGGCGGCTGGTCACGCGCGCCGGCGCTCGCCGCGGTGGGTCCGGCGACGACCACTGCGGCCACCGACGCGACCAGCGCGCCGTCGACGATGCGCCGGACCAACGCCGGGATGCAGCGCGTGCTCCAGCGAGCGTCCGCGGGCGCGACCGGGCGGCGCGCGACGAACGCGTACGCGACGGTGACGACGAGGAGCCACGCCGCGGCGGCGAGGGCGACCCAGCGCAACGCGGCGGCCAACGCGTCCTCCGGGGTCGCGCGCCGCCATGCGTCGAGGCGCCACGGGATGGCGAAGGGCGCGGTGCGGCCGAGGCGCACCAGCACGAGCAGGGCCAGCAGCTCGCCGGCGAGCAGGGCCGCGAGGCCAGCGAGCCGCGGTCGGGTGCTGCGTCGGGTGCTCGGGTCGGTGTGGGGGCGGGAGCGCGGCGGTCGCTGCACGACGGCAACCTACTTCACAAAAGGTACGAACAGCAAGAAACGGACAGGACCGTCCGGACGCTCGGATTCCCTCACCCTTCGCGCGCATGGTGGTACGTTGCGCCGCGCAACGCGGCATACAGCATCGCAGCGAGGGTCACGAGAGGTCGGGGGAGAGTGGGTGCCATGAACACAGGTGGCGTGGTGATCGCAGACGCACTGAACATCATCAGCCGGGGCGGCGGCGCGTTCGTCTCCCGGTGGGCGCACGTGATCGTGGGCATCACCTGGATCGGGCTCCTCTACTACTTCAACTTCGTGCAGGTGCCGGCGTTCGCGGAGATGGAGGCGCCCGCCCGCAACAACGCGCTCGACAAGCTCGCATGGCGTGCGCTGTGGTGGTTCCGCTGGGCCGCGGTGCTCACCGTGCTCACGGGCATCTCGATCCTGCTGTTCCAGAGCGACGGCAAGGCGCAGCTCTTCGACGGCGACTACTGGAAGTCGATCTTCGGCCAGTCGATCGCCACCGGCATCGTGCTCGCGCTCCTCATGTTCCTCAACGTCTGGGGCGTGATCTGGCGCAAGCAGCAGGTCGTGATCGCGAACGCCCGCAACGTGCAGGCGGGCGGCGAGGCCGACCCCAACGCCGCGGCGGCCGGGCGCCTCGGGCTCATGGCGTCACGCCAGAACACGATCTTCTCGTTCACCATGCTCATGTTCATGGTGGGCACGGCCCACTTCTTCGGCAGCGGCACCGGCTGGAAGTTCGCGCCGAGCAGCGGCACCCGCATCGGGTACTACGTCGTCATCATCGTGCTCGCCGGGCTGCTCGAGCTCAACGCCCTGGGGATCATCGGCGGCACCGGGCCCGGCGGCACGAACTGGATGTACGACTCGCACAAGAACGCGCTGATCGCCGGCGGCGTGCTCGTGATCGTGTGGTACCTGGCCTTCTACCTCATCTTCAAGGCGTAGCGAGGTCAGCCGGCGTCGGGCCGGTTGAGCTCCTCGAGCACGATCCGCTGGATCGTGCGGTGCTGCACGTACGACATCACTGTGCGCATGTCGCGCACCACGCGCACCGAGTGCTCGGCCTTGCCCGCGTGGAACTGCTGGCGTTGCGCCGCGCTCCAGCCGGGGCCACTGCGCCCGGCGAACAGGCTCACGACCGCGTGTTGGAGCTGGTCGACCCTTTCGGCGACGACGACCGCCCTCTCGACGAGGACGTCGTCGGGCACTCCGAGCGCGCCGAGGTCGGCGAAGGCGCGCAGCACGTCGACGTCCTCGCCGTCGTAGGCGTCGCGGCCGTACTCGGTCGGCGAGCGGAGCAGGCCCGCGCGCTCGAGACCTTCGGCCAGCTCGATCGACGCGCCGGCGGCGGTGACGAGCGCGTCGAGGTCGTAGGTGGCACCTTCGCGCCCGGCCAGGAGGCCCTCGACCGTGCCGTCGTGATCGAGCAGGGCGGCGATCGCCGCGAGCGAGAAACGTCGGGCCTGCAGGCCGCGGATCCGCTCCAGGCGCTCCAGGTGCTCGGGGCCGTAGCGGAGGGTCCGCCCGATGCGCTCACCGCTCGGGAGCAGGCCCTCGCGCTGGTAGTAGCGGATCGTGTCGACGGTGATGCCGGCGCGCTGGGCGAGATCGTCGATCCGCCAGTCGTCGCCGGTCGCGTCGAGAGAAGAGGGATCCTCAATCATTTGACACGGATACTATGGAGTAGATACTCTCTGTGTCACGACACCGGTGGTCCGCAGGGACCGTCGGACCCAGAACGAGCGCCCGTGCCTTCCGGTGCGGTGTGCGCCGTAGCATCGACCCTTGTCCGCCCCCCCTGGACAGGGGTCGATGCGCGTCCGGGATCACGAGCTGCGGGCAGATCGACAGGATGAACACACGGCCAGAGTACGGCCGGAACACGAGGAGCCCCACGAGGTGAGCCTGCGCACGGTCGTCGTGGTGGGGGCGTCGTTGGCCGGCCTGCGCGCGGCGGAGACGCTGCGCCACGAGGGCTACGACGGTCGGATCGTGCTGGTCGGCGCCGAGGCCCACGAACCCTACGACCGGCCGCCGTTGTCGAAGCAGCTCCTCGCCGGCGAGCAGGAGCCTGACCGGCTCTCGTTGCGACCGGCCGGTCTCGACGACCTCCACCTCGACCTCGAACTGGGCCAACGGGCCGTGTCGCTCGACCTGGCCGACCGCGCGGTGACGCTCGCGGGCGGAGCACGCCTGTCGTTCGACGGCCTCGTGATCGCGACCGGCGCCTCGCCCCGGCTGCTCCCGGCGATGGTCGACCGTCCCGTGCCCGATGGCGTGTTCGTGCTGCGCACGCTCGACGACGCGCTCGCGATCCGCGACCGCTTGGCCGCGAACCCGAAGGTCGTGGTGGTCGGCGCCGGCTTCATCGGGTCGGAGGTGGCGGCCACGTGCCGGCTGCGCGGCCTCGACGTGACCGTGCTCGAAGCGTTGCGCGCGCCGCTCGTGCGCGGCCTCGGTCCGGTGCTCGGTGCGGTGTGCGGCGAGCTGCACCGCGACCACGGCGTGGACCTGCGCCTCGGCGTCGGCGTGGCCGGCTTCGACGCGGCCGGTGCCGACGGCGGGGGCGCGGTGCAGCGGGTCCGCCTCGACGACGGCTCGTCGGTCGACGCCGATCTCGTGGTGGTCGGGGTGGGCGTCGGCCCGGTCACCGACTGGCTCGAATCATCCGGCCTGAAGCTCGACAACGGCGTCGTGTGCGACGCCTCGCTGCTCGCCGCGCCGGGTGTGGTCGCGGCGGGGGATGTGGCCAGATGGCCGAACGAGCGCTTCGGTGGCGAGCTGGTGCGCCTCGAGCACTGGACGAACGCGTCCGAGCAGGCGGTGGCGGGGGCCCGTCGCCTGCTGCACGGCGATGCCCCCGACGCGCCGGCGTACACGCCGGTGCCGTTCGTGTGGTCGGACCAGTACGACCGCAAGATCCAGACCGTCGGCCAGTTCCGCGGTGACGACGAGATGACCGTCGTGCACGGCTCCCTCGACGAGCGGCGCTTCGTCGCGGTGTTCGGGCGCGCCGGTCGCCTGGTGGGCGCGCTCGGGTTCTCGATGCCGGCGAAGGTGATGCAGTACCGCCGGTTGCTGGTCGACGGCGCCTCGTTCGACGACGCGCTCGAGCACGCGCGCGCGATCGCGTGAGCTCGCTCCTCGTCACCAACGACTTCCCGCCGAAGCTCGGAGGGATCCAGTCGTACCTCCACGAGCTGTGGCGCCGACTCCCGCCCGACGACACGACGGTGTTCACCACGCGCTACGACGGTGACCTCGACTGGGACGCCGAGCAGGCGTTCAGAGTCGTGCGGTCGCGTCAGTCGGTCTTCCTGCCGACGCGCGCACTCGCTGCCGACGTCGAAGCACTGGCGCGCGACGTGGACGCCGACGTGGTGTTCTTCGACCCGTGGTTGCCGCTCGGCGCGCTGGCGCCGCGTTTGCACGCCGCGCCCTACGCGGTGGTCGTGCACGGCGCCGAGGTGACGGTGCCGGGCCACCTCCCTGCGAGCCGTGCTCTGGGCGGCCGGGTCCTGCGGGGCGCATCGGCGATCGTGGCGGCGGGTGACTACCCGGCACGCGAGGCGACGCGCGCGGCTCGCAGCTCGCTGCCGGGTGTGGTGGTGCCGCCGGGCGTCGACACCGCACGGTTCGTGCCCCTCGATCCGGACGCACGCGCGAAGGCGCGCGCGGGGTTCGGGCTCGATCCGGGTGCACCGTTGGTCGTCGGGATCAGCCGGCTCGTGCCCCGGAAGGGCTTCGACGTGTTGATCGACGCGGTCGCCGCGCTCCCGGGGGTGCACCTCGCGATCGGTGGTGCGGGTCGCGACCAGAAGCGGCTCGCGGCGCGTGCCGCCGCGGTCGGGCTGGGCGAGCGAGCCCATTTCCTCGGGCGGGTACCCGACGCGGAGCTCCCTGCGCTGTACGGCTGCGCTGACGTGTTCTCGATGCCGTGCCGCGATCGGTGGGGCGGCCTGGAAGCCGAGGGCTTCGGGATCGTGTTCCTCGAGGCGGCGGCCGCCGGCGTGCCCGCGGTGGCGGGACGCAGTGGTGGCTCCCACGAAGCGGTGGTCGACGGCGTCACCGGCGTGGTGGTCGACGGGGGCGCAGCCGACGACGTGCGCGACGCGCTGGCGCAGCTCTTGGGCGACCATGCCGCGCGACGCGCCATGGGCGACGCGGCGCGCGACCGCGCCGTCCGCGAGTTCTCGTACGACCTCCTGGTGGAGCGCCTCGCGCCGGTCGCACGCGCCGAGTTCGACGGCCTGGGCACGCTGACGTGAGCGACGCGACGACCGCCGGCGAGCACGCGGGGCGCGGCATCATCCGCTTCGGATGGGTCGCGAACGTCGTGTTCGTGGTCACGGCCGTGCCGGCCGCGGCCGGGGTCGACGCGTTCGAGGGCGTCGCGATCGCGGTCGCGTTGCTGCTCTTCGTCGTCGGCATGGGCGCGTTCGTGTACGCGTTCGCGGTTGCCGCGGCGCGCAGCGCGAACGGTGACAACGTCGCGGTCGCCAACCTCTACTTCCTCCAAGGGTCGGCGCCGCGCCCGGTGCAGCGTCAGTTCCTCGCCATGTTCCTCGTCTGCTTCGTGGTCGCGGTCGCCACCGTGGTGTGGGCGCCGTTCGGCTTCCTCGTGCCCATGCTGCCCCTCGGACTCGCCGGTGTGTGGGCGGCGCGCTACGGAACGTTCCCGCCGCGTCTCCCGACGACGCGCAGGTAGCGTGCGCTGCGCATGCCGGGAGCGAACCTGCCAGACACCGCCCACGAAGAGGTGCAGATCGCCGCGTCTCCGTCGTTGTGCTTCGGGATCGCGGCCGACTTCGAGGAGTACCCCACGTGGGCCGACGACGTGAAGTCGGTCACGGTGCTCGAGCACGACACCGACGGGCGGGCGACGCAGGTCGAGTACCACGCATCGGCGCTCGGTCGGTCGGTGCGCTACGTGCTCGCGTACGACTTCGCAGATGCACCGCGGGCGTTCAGCTGGTCGCTGGTCGAGGGTGACCTCGTGCGGGCGATCGACGGTCGCTACGCGTTCGCACCGCGCGACGGCGGCACCCTCGTCACCTACGACCTCCGGGTCGATCTCGCGCTGCCGTTGCCCGGGATCGTGAAGCGAAAGGCGGCCGGGATGATCACCGGAACAGCCCTACAGGGTCTGAAGCGGGTGGCGGAGGGCGGGGCATGAGCGCGCACGAGCCGCATCCCGAGTCGGTGCCCTACGACGAGGTCGGGCGCGAGTCGCACCCTGTGCCCCCGCCCTCGACGCTCGAGGTGATCGTCGCCGAGCTCCTGGCCGCCGTCCCCGAAGTGCGCGACTCGCTCCTGTCGGCGGCCGACTCGCTCCTCGACGCGGCGCGGGCCGTCATCGACGCCGCCGACCACGTGGTGTTCCCGAACCGCGCCGAGGACGACACCGAGTGAGCGCGCCGGCGACGTTCGGCGTCGACCTCGGCGGCACGCACCTCCGGGTCGGCGTCGTCGACACCGACGCTGCCATCGCGGGACAACGCAAGGCGTCGACGCCCGACACCCTCGACGGGATCGTCGCCGAGATCGCGGCCCACGTCACCGAGCTGCGCTCAGTGCGACCCGACGCGCGCGTCCTCGGCGTCGGTGCCGCGGGGATGATCGACCACGACGGTGTCATCCACTACTCGCCGAACGTGCCGGCGTTCCTCGCCGCGCCGGTCCGTGAACGGCTCGTCGACGCGCTGGCGATGCCGGTGATCGTCGACAACGACGCCAACGTCGCCGCGCTCGGAGAGCTCGAGCACGGCGCGGCGCGCGGGTGTCGCGACGTGCTCGTCGTCACGCTCGGGACCGGTGTCGGCGGTGGGATCGTGTGCGGCGGCCAGCTCCTGCGCGGCGCGCACGGGTTCGCAGGCGAGGTCGGCCACTTCCAGATCGACCCGCACGGGCCGCGCTGTGCCTGCGGTGAGCCCGGCCACTGGGAGGCGCTGGCCTCGGGGAACGCACTCGGCGCGCTCGGTCGCGCCCGCGCCGCGGCCGGGGTCGCGCCGTCGGTGCTCGAGCTGGCCGGGGGCGACGCGGGCGACGTGACCGGCGAGCACGTGGGTGCCGCAGCACGCGCGGGCGCCGCCGACGCGGTCGCGATCGTCGCCGAGTACGCACACCAGGTCGCGCTCGGGCTCGTCGGTCTGGTGAACGTGTTCGACTCGGAGCTCGTCGTGGTGTCGGGCGGGCTCGTGGAGCTCGGCGACCTGCTGCTCGATCCGATCCGGACCGCGTTCGCGGGCCATCTGGAGGGGGCCGGGCACCGGCCCGAGGTGCCGATCGTGCCCGCGGCACTCGGCGACGACGCCGGCATGGTCGGCGCAGCGGTGCTCGCCCGGACGCTCGTGGCATGACCCGCGTCGGGATCGCGCTGCCGTCGTTCCGCCACACGGCCGCGCCGGCGATCGCGGTGACCCACGCGGCGGTGGCCGCAGGGGTCGACGCGGTGTTCGCGTACGACCACCTGTTCCGCCGAGCGGCCGACGGCACCCGCCGGCCCGCGCTCGAGATGTTCGCGCTGCTCGGCGCGATCGCGGCGGAGACGTCGCACATCGCGCTCGGATCACTCGTCGCC
>DASUMF010000185.1:0-17172 GCA_036277835.1 Acidimicrobiia bacterium | reverse complement strand
CGAGGCCGTGCACGCGGAACTGCGCTCCGAAGTCGCCGACGGTCGGGCCGTCCTGCACCAGCAGCACGTCGTGGACCCGTCCCAGCTCGTGCCCGTCGATGCTCACGACGCGACGGCCGAGCAGCTCAGTCAGCCTCATGGCGCGCTCCCGGGATCTGATCGACGATCACGTCACGGGTCCAGATCTCGGCACGGTTGCTGTCGAGCGCCTGTCGTGACACCGACACCTCGACGTGCTCGGCCACCGTGGTGACGACGGAGAACATGATCCGCCCGATCGGTGGTCGGTCGCGGCCCGCGATCCGGGCTTCGATGCTCGCGAGCCACGAGCCCGCCGCACCGCCGATCTGGCCGGCGAGCGCCCCGAGGCCCGACAGGATCTCGGTGACGACGGGGAGTTCGCCGTCGCTCGGCACGTCGAGCTCGAGGTCGTCGACCTTGCCGGCCAACCGCCCGTCGCAGTCGACGATCTGGTGGTCGAGCAGCTCCAGTGCCGCCCACATCCGACGCGGGCTCGCGGGCGTCATGCGCCGGCCTTGGTCGCGATCATGAGCGGAACGGTCGCCAGCGCGACGACGGCGAGCACCACGAGGAACACCGATGCGAGCATGTTCTGGAAGCCTCCGTTCACGTCGTCGCCCATGTAGGTCCGATCGTTGGCGACGACGAAGATCGGGAAGTACGTCAGCGGCAAGGCCGCGGCCGACAACACGATCGAGTACTCCGTCACCTTGATCGGGTCGATCGCCGTCACGCCGACGAGCACCGCGACGACGATCGAGCACAGCACCGTGAGGTGGAACCTCGCCGCCTCCCGCGGCGCCACCAGCTTCCCCCACTGCCAACCGAAGTACTGGCTCAGCGTGTAGCCACACGAGAGCGCGGTCTCGAGCGCCGCGCCGAACGTGCACGCGACGAAGCCGAGGATCACCGCCGCGAGGCCGAGCTTTCCGAGGGCGAGCGTCGTGGGCAGCGCAGCCTGCGACAGCGTGTCGACGCCCACGCTGCGAGGGAAGAAGACGACCGCGGAGCCCGCCATCAACGACAGCGACAGCAGTCCGCCGAGCGGGAACCCGAGGAGCACGTTGGCTCGGTTCAACCCCAGGTCGGATCGACTCCACCTCTCCTCCACCGCGCCCGACGAGAAGAAGAACACCTCATACGGCGTCATGGCGGCGCCGAACAGCGCGATCGCGTAGTAGAAGTACGTCGGCGTGCCCTCGCCGCTCGGCACGCCCGGGTGCGACGCCTGGTGGAACAGGCCCGACCACGACGGATGCAGCTGGACCACCGCCACCGTGACCGCGATGAGCGCGAGCCCCATGAGCCCGAACACCGTCTCCATGTTCGTGAACCTCATGCGCCAGATCACGAGCCACACCAACACGGCGGCGAGCGGGATCCACAAGAGGTAGTTCACGTCGGTGACGAGCTGCACCGACAACGCAACGCCCGCGACCTCGGCGATCAACGTGAGCATCGTGATGAAGAACGACGCCGCGAGGTTCACCAAGCCGACACGGGCACCCAGGCGCTCACGCACGACGTCGAACACCGCGCGCTTGCTCACGCTCGCCACCCGCCCCGACATCTCGGCGAACACGACGATCCCGACCACACCGAGGACCACGGCCCACGCGAGCGACATGCCGAAGCGCGCGCCCGTTGCAGAGTTCGCGACGATGTCGCCGATGTCGACGAAGCCACCCATCGCGGTGAGGATGCCGAGAGTGACACCGAGGATCTTCTTCATCCCGTCATCCGTGGGCCTCGGTGAACCGCTCCAGCTGATCGACGACGCGCGCCAGGGGCTTCGCCTGGCGCTGCAACCCCGACAGCTCCCCCCGGCGCGCGTTGATCCGGAGCTGACCGACGACGTTCTCGGCCCGGGCGGCGACGCGCGACAGCTCCTCGCGGAGCCGGTCGGCACGGCGGTCAGGCGGCTGGAGCCCCGCGAAGCCCGACGACGTCTCGCCGATCGCAGTCTCCGACTCCGACAACGAGACCGACACGTACGGCCCGAACGCGCGGCCCGCGGCTGCAGCGTGCGACACGAGCTGGGCGGTCTGCACCGACGACAGCAGGCTCTCGGCGGTGTCCTTGGCCTTCAGCTCGTACGCGTCGAACGTGCGCGCCGGCGTCCCGGGGCGCAGCGTGAAGTACAGGATGCCCCCGATTGCGGCGACGAGCACGAACAGCACGGTGCGGCGCACGGCCGTGCCGATACCCGCCCGAGCGAGGGTGCAATCACGGCGCGCCCATACGCGTGCACGTCATCGCGAAGTCGCGCACGCATGCGGGAACGCGGCGATGCGGCCGCGGGCCCGCGACCACATCACCGGTGACACGAGATGCCGTTCAGCTGTTTTGCAGGGTGCTGACCGTCTCGTTCTTGGCCTGGGTGGCCGCGGCGCCGACGTTCTGGGCCTCGCGCTGCGCAGTGGCCTTGACGTCGGCGGCGTTCGTCTCCACCGTCGACGCGACATCACCCGCCGCTCCGGTCACCTTGTTCCCCACCTCACGCGCCGCGGTGGAGGTGCGGTCGATGAACTGGTCAGCCGTCTGCCGGAGCTGATCCTGGTTCGGGGCGACGAACCGTTCGTACAGCGACTTCGCACCGAAGGCGGCCAGCGCGAGCACAGCGATGCGGATGAAGAAGCGGATCATCGGTTTCTCCGTTCGTCGAGTCGGGCTGTGGTACCCGACCGGCGACGTCGCCAACCCCGACCGGCGAACTATCCCTCTCCCCGCGCGTCGTCCTCGAGCGGCGAGGTGCGCGCCGCCTGGGCGAAACCCTCGCGAAGGCGCTCGTGCCGGCCTTCCACCTCGCGGAGCCCGGCGCGGTGCGGGAAGATGTAGAGGCGCTCCTCACGGATCCCGTGGAGCACCTCCCGGGCGACGGCATCGGCGTCGAGGAGGTTGTGCTCGTACCACGCGGCGCTCGGCATCGGGAACGTCGTGACCCCGGCAGGGTCCGGCACGGTGTAGCCGGGACAGAGCACCGACACGCCGATCCCGTGCTCGGCCAGCGCGGGCGCCATCACCTCCGTGAGACCCACCACCGCGAATTTCGCCGTCACGTACGGGGCGTTGAACACCCGCAGATCGGCGCGGCCGACACCCGACATCGACGAGGTGTTGACGATGTGGCGGTCGCCTCCCTGCTCGATCAGGCGCGGGAGGAACGACTGCACACCGTTGAGCACGCCACCGAGCTGCACCGCGAGCACTCGATCCCAGTCGTCGTACACCAGGTCCTCGAAGCGCTTGAGCACCGCCGTTCCCGCGTTGTTGCAGAGGAGATGCACCGCGCCGAACTCGCCGAACGCGCGGTCGGCCAAGGCCGCGACCGACGCCCGGTCGGTGACGTCGGTCTGCACCGCGATCGCACGCGCGCCGAGCGCTTCGACCCCGTCGGCCGTCGCGCGAGCGCGGGCCTCGTCGAGATCGGCGACCACCACGTGCATTCCCTCACGGGCGAAGGCGAGGGCCATGCCCCGACCGAGCAGACCGCCGCCACCGGTGATCACCGCCGTCTTGCCGTCGAACGTGTCCACCGTGTCTCGGGGCTCCATCGCTCGTGGCCCTCGGCGAGGACCGGGTTTTCAGCTCGTTCCCGCGCCGCCGTCGACGCGCAGGGTCTGACCAGTGACCCACTCGGCCTGGTCGCCGCACAGGTACGCCATCGCCTCGTAGAGGTCACGACTGGTGCCCAGGCGTTGGACGGCGTTCCCGGCGACGATCGCGTCGGCGTTCGGGAGCTGGCTCGTGGCGGCCTCGAAGGCCGAGATCCCCGGCGCGAGGCAGTTCACGGTGATGCCGTACCGACCGACCTCACGCGCCATCCCCGCGGTCATGTGCTCGACCGCGTGCTTCGTGAGCCCGTAGGGGTTGCCACCCGAGCGCGACGCCATCGACGAGATGTTGATCACGCGTCCCCACGCGCGGTCTCGCATCAGCGGCACGACCGACTGGTAGCAGCGGAGCGAGCCGGTGACGTTCACCGCCCAGGCGGCGTCCCAGATCTCGTCGGGGCAGTCGAGCAACCCGGCTTCGTTGAGGCCCCGCCACAGGCCCGCGTTGTTCACCAACACATCGATCCGCCCGAGCTCCGCCGCGATCGTCTCCACCATCGCGTCGGTGCTCGCGCGGCTCGTGACGTCGACGTCGACACCGATGCATCGCGGGCCCGCGGCCGATGCCTCCGCCGCCGCGGCCGCCGTGTCCTTCACGTCGGCCAGCACGACCGCCGCACCATCCTGCGCGAAGTAGCGGGCGTAGTCGCGGCCGAGCCCACGAGCAGCGCCGGTCACGATCACGACCCGTCCGTCGAACCGACCCGCCACTATGCCCCTGCCTCGATGATCGCGATCTGGCCGGCGAGGAACGCTTCGTGGTCCTCGGCGCGTGCCACGAGCACGTCGTGGATCTCCGGGTGGGTCAGCAAGAGGAAGGTGTCGTCGAGGATCGCCTGCTTCACCTGCTCGCCCACGTCCTCGGCGCTGACGGCCGGAAGACCGGGACCGCGCATCGCGACCGGTGGGCCCGAGAACGACACGAACTGCCCGATGTTCGTGATGACGGGACCCGGACACAGGCACGTGACACCGATCCCCTGCGGACGGAGGTACAACGCGAGGGACTCCGAGATCGCGATCACCCCTGCCTTCGTGGCCGAGTACGGCAGGCGTTCGAAGGCGTACGCGTAGAGGCCGGCGGTGGACGCGGTGTTCACGATGTGGCCGTGCCCCTGCTCGATGAGACCGGGCAGGAAGGTCGCGTTGCTGCGCACGACCGACAGGAGGTTCGTGCTGATGATCCGCTCCCATTCCTCCATGGGGATGTGCTCGGGGAGCCCGGCCGCGATGACGCCCACGTTGTTCATCACGATGTCGACCCGCCCGAACTGCTCGAGCAGCAGATTCTTCGCGGCATCGAAGTCGTCCTGCTCGTTCACGTCGAGGCGCAGGCCCACACAGCGCGCGCCGCTGGCTGATGCCTCGGCCGCCACGTCGCTCGCACGCGCGTCGTCGATGTCGGCGACAACGACGTGCGCGCCGGCTGCCGCGAGCGCGAGGGCCGTCCCACGCCCGATCCCGCTCCCACCGCCCGTGACGAGCGCGACCGCGCCGGCGAGGTCTTCGATCAATTGCTCAGCTCCTCGACGACGGGCGCGACCTTCCACGCCAGGTCCTCGCTCACGGTGAAGTACGAGATCCCGTACCGCTCATGAATCTCGAGCACGTGATCCCGGATCGCGTCCTTATCACCGACGAGCGCGAACGGCGACTCGAGCACGTCGTCGGGGGTCATGCCGAATCCGGCGACCCGCTCCGCGACGTCACGCCGTGACTCGCCCGCCGCGGCGACGTCGCCGAAGAGCACCCGGATGCCGACCTGGAGGTCGGCGCGTTCGCGTCCGCCCGCGTCGGCGATCCACTGCAATTGCTCCTCGAACGCGGCGCGGCGCCGGTCGGCGGTGTCGCCGATCTTCACGAGGATGCTGACGATGTCCGCTTCCCTCGCGGCCATCTGGAGCATCCGCTTTCCGCCGCCGCCGATCATCAGGGGCACCGGCGACTGCACCGGCGTCGGGAACGACACGAAGTCGTCGACCTCGTAGTGCTTGCCGCGGAACGACACGGGCTCCCCGGAGAACAGCGCGCGCAGCAGCTCGATCGACTCGATCAGCCGATCGACGCGCACGCCGGGCGCGTCCCACGTGGTGATGCCGGTCTTGGTGTAGTCCTCCTCGAGCCACCCGGCGCCGAGGCCCATGTCGACGCGCCCGCCCGACAGACGGTCGAGCGTGGCGATCTCCTTCGCGAGCATCACCGGGTGACGGAAGTCGTTGTCGAGCACCGTGACCGCGAGGCGCAGGCGGGACGTGACCGCCGCGGCTGCACTCAGCGCGACGAGCGGGGCGAACTGCGGCAAGCTCGGGCCCAGGTGATCGGGCACCGACACCGACGAGAACCCGTGCCCCTCGGCGCGCTGCACCATCGCCGTCCACGCGGCGAGATCGGGGGCGCTCGGGATCTGGATCGAGAAGCGCAGCGGCGGCCAGCTCACCGCGAGAGCATCCCCGGGGCGGGCGAGTGAGCGCAAGCAGCGCTGCGGCGTGCCTCGACGAGATTCGCACCGGAACGACGTGCTCGGGCAGCATGCGCTCCACGGCCGCAGACGAGGGGGACCCGTGGACAGACCGCTGCCGCTGATCGACGACACGAATCGGCACTACTGGGAAGCGGCGCGTGAGCACCGGCTCGTGATGCTGCGATGCGCGGCATGCGGCACGTGGGTGCACCCGCCCCGCGGCGCATGCCGGGTGTGTCGGTCCGATCGGCTCGAACCCGAGGAGCTCAGCGGGCGCGGTCACGTGTACAGCTGGTCGGTCATGAACTCGCCCGGGAACCCCGGCTTCGAGGATCGGATCCCCTACGCGGTGCTGGTGGTCGAGCTCGAGGAGCAGCAGGGCCTGTTCACGATCGGCAACGTCGTCGACTGCCCGCTCGACGAGATCGAGATCGGGATGCCGCTCGAGGTCACCTGGGAAGACGTCACCGACGAGATCACGCTGCCGCAGTGGCAACCGGCGCGTCGCACCGAGCCGAGTGCCGGGGCGTCGCGATGACGAACGCGTTCCGCGACCAGTCGGCGATCGTCGGTGTGGGGCACTCACCGTGCTCGAAGGATCTGGGCGTCCCCCCGCACGCGTTCACCCTGACGACGTGCCTCGAGGCGATCGCCGACGCGGGGCTCGATCCCGGCGACATCGACGGCATCGCGGCGATGGGCGGCGACGGTGAGCCGTCGACGCTGCAGATGATGGAGATGCTGGGGCTCCCGGGAGTCAACTGGTACGGCGGGATGCTCGGCGGCGGCGTCGGCCCGAGCGTCGTCGCCCAAGCCGCGCTGGCCGTGGCCTCCGGAGTGTGCGAGACGGCGCTCGCCTACCGCACCATGACCGCACCCCGACCAGGGGCGGCGACGTACAACTACATGGGCGCGATGGCGGGAGCGAGTGGGACCGCGGCGTTCACGCTCCCCTACGGCCTCGGCGTGTTCATGCAGTACTTCGCGCCGTGGTACCAGCGTCGCCGCAAGATCGACGGCGTCACCGACGAGCAGATGGGCGCGTACGTGGTGGCGATGCGCGACAACGCGTCGCGCAACCCGCACGCCGTGCTCGGGAGGCCGATCACCATCGACGAGTACATCGAGTCGCGCTACGTGTGCGAACCGCTTCGCCTCTTCGACTGCGACCTGCCCGTCGACGTGTGCGGCGCGGTGGTGGTCACCAGCGCCGAACGCGCGAAGGATCTCCCCAACGCGCCCGTGTACGTCGCGGGCGTGTCGACCGGCACCGGGCCGCGTCCCGACATGATCTTCTGGCACGACTACGACGAGAGCGCGTTCGCGTGGGCGGGTCGGCGCATCTGGGACATCGCAGGCATGGGCCCGGCAGACATGGACTTCGCGATGATGTACGACGGCTTCGCACCACTGGTGCTCTACGGACTCGAGGAGTTCGGCCTCGTCCCGAAGGGCGAGGCGGGCGCGTTCCTCGGCGCCGGTGAGCATCTCGCCACCGGAAGCCTCCCGCTCAACCCGCACGGCGGCAACAACAGCGAAGGGCGCAGCCACGCGATCGGCCACGTGGTCGAAGCGGCGCTGCAACTGCGCGGCGATGCCGGTGAACGACAGCTCCCCGACGTGCACGCCACGATCATCAACGGCGGCGCCATCACGCTGTCGGGCGCGCTCGTGCTGCACAACTGACGAGCTACATGATGCGGTTGTAGTCGCCGGTGTGGTCCTTGCCGTCGGCCCACGCGCGCACGAGGTTGTCCTGCGTGTAGGTGGCGACGAGACGACCGTCCGCGGTCCAGACGGTGCAGCGGCCGTGCGTTCGCCCGCGACCGGCCCAGATGCTCTCGTTCGACATCAGCAGCCACTCGTCGCTGCGGAACGGCTCGTGGAAGTTCACCGTGTGCGACACGACGCCGGTGGAGATCGTCTTGTGCGCCTGGCCCTCGTGGAAGCCCTCGTGCGGCAACATCGCGGTGCCGATCAGGTAGCCGTCGGTCGCCCACGAGAGCACGGCCTGGTTGTACGGCACGGGCAGGTCCTGGTCGAAACGGGTCCACACGTGCTGCAGCGGATCACGGAGGGGCTCGTCGTCGCTCCACGTGTTGATCCCGTCGACGATCCTCCCCGCGGCGCCGGGGAACACCCGACCGTCGTCGCGGTTGCCCGGGTCGTCCGGGCCGGCCACCTGCGGCATCTCGACGTTGCGCGTGTGACTGATCAGGTCGGCCTCGTCCCTGCTCCACAGGATCAGCCCGCGCGACATCACGCGGTCACGCTGCGAGAACGTCACGGTGTCGCTCCCGAGCGTGCGGCCATCGTGCATCCGGTCGACTTCGTAGCGGATCGGCTCCGAGTAGTCGCCGGCGCGGGCGAAGATCGCGTGGATCGACTTCACCTCTTTGTCGTCGACCCGCCCCTCGTTGCGGTCGAGGTGGGCGGCCACGATCATCTGGGCGAGGATCTGGCCCCCGAACACCACGTTGCGCACGTCGCCGGCGTGCTCGGGCCGACCTTCGTAGGTGTGCTCGCCCACCGCGTCGAGGCGGAGCATGTCCGGCATCGCGTGCTGTGCGTCACTCATGACCGGCATCCTGCCCCGTCACGGCGCAGTGCGCCAACGTCGGACGAACACCCCGTGGTTGCGGTCAGAGTGCCTTGTAGTACTGCACGATCGGCAACGGCGTGTAGCCGGCCTTGTCGTAGGCACGGCGCGCCGGCGCGTGGCCGGGATCGCCGCCGGTGCCGATCATCGCCGTCTTCATGCCGGCATCGCGCATCCAGTCGGTCGCCAGGTTGGTGAGTGAGGTCCCGAGGCCGTGGTTCTGCGCGGACGGGTCGACCGCGATCATCCAGAGCTCCCCGATGCTCCGTTCGGCATCCAGGCTCACCGCCATGAAGGCGACGACCGTGTCGCCGGTTGCCGCGACCCAGACGCGCATCGCCTCATCGGCGAGGGCGTCCTCCACCGCACGCTGTTGGTACGCCTTCCAGTCCGTTCCGTGCAGCAATGTGTCGATCTCGTCACCCAGCGCCTCGCGGATCGACGCGAACACGGGCTCCCACGCGCGGAGGGCAAGCGCGACGACCGCCTCGCAGTCGGTTGGTCGGTACTCACGGATGACGGGATCCACGGCCCGCGATACTCGCGCAGGCCGGACCGTTGCGACGCTCGGATATTCGAGAGCAGAGCGACCAGCGGGAGAGGCGAGCCACTGGCGCCTGGCGATACTGTCCCGCCATGGACGCCATCCAGCAGCACGCCTCCCAACGCGGCGACGCCGCCGCGCTCATCCAGGACGACCGCACGGTCACCTGGCGCGAGCTCGACGCGCGGGGCAATCAGGTCGCTCGCGCGCTCAGGCGGCGCGGGGTTGGCGAGGGCGACCGGGTCGCGGTCGGCCTGCGCAACAGCATCGAGTTCTTCGAACTGGTCGTCGGCGCCGGTCGCATCGGCGCCACCCTGATGCCGGTGTCGTTCCGTTTCATGCGCGACGAGGTCGAGTACATGGTCGACGACGCCAAGGCGACGCTGGTGATCGCCGAGCCGGCGAACCGCGACGTGTTCGCGGGGATCCCCGACACCATCTTCCGCGGTGCCGAGTACGACGAGTGGGTGGGCGCCGAGTCCGCCGACCCGCTCGACGACCAGGTCGGCACCGGGCTCGCGATGCTCCGCTACTACACGTCGGGCACCACCGGCCGGCCCAAGGCCGTGATCCGCCTGGAGGATCCCGAACGGGCCGCGGTGATGATGGAGTCGGGACAGGCGGTGTTCCAGGCCCGCCTCGGTGTCGTCATGCAACCGGGTGAGGTCCATCTTCTCGCGGCGGTCGTGTACCACACCGCCCCCGGCGCGTACTCGACGATGGCCCTCACGTCGGGTCACACCGTCGTGATCATGGATCACTTCGACGCTGAAGAGGCCCTGCGCCTCATCGAGCGGCATCGCGTGTCGTGGACGCAGATGGCGCCCATCCACCTCGTGCGCATCGTCGCCCTCCCCGACGACGTGCAGCACCGCTACGACCTGTCGTCGATGAAGCGCCTGTTGCACGCGGGGGCACCGTGTCCGGTCGACGTGAAGTGGAAGACGCTCGAGCTGTTCCCCGAGGGGACGGTCTACGAGTACTACGCGGCCACGGAGGGCTACGCGACCGAGTGCCCGGCGGAAGACTGGCTACGCAAGCCGGGCACGGTCGGACGCCCGGCGAGGGGCATCGAGATCCACATCCTCGACGACGACGGCAACGAGGTCGGCCCCGGTGAGATCGGCCAGGTGTACATCGACAACGGCTCGAAGTTCGAGTACGAGGGTGCGCCGGAGAAGACGCGCGACACCTGGCGCGGCAACGCCTTCTCGGTCGGCGACATGGGCTACGTCGACGACGACGGCTTTCTGTTCCTCACCGACCGCAAGTCGCACATGATCATCTCGGGCGGAGCCAACATCTATCCGGCCGAGGTCGAGAACGTGCTGTTCGGTCACCCCGCGGTCGCCGATGTCGCGGTGATCGGCGTGCCCGACGACGAGTTCGGCGAGCAGGTGAAGGCAGTCGTGCAAGCGCGCAGCGAGGTCACCGAAGCAGAGCTGCTCGGCTACTGCCGGGAGCGGCTGGCGCACTACAAGTGTCCCAAGTCGGTCGACTTCGTCGACGAGCTGCCGCGTGACCCGAACGGGAAGATCCGCAAGGCCAAGCTGCGGGATCCCTACTGGGAGGGTCGCACCACACGCATCTGAGGCCGCAATCCGAGCCTCGGCGCTGCTGCACGGCCATGTCACCCGGAGTGGCCGACGTCACACGCTGCGCACCCAGCTGCCCCGAAGGTGTCATGCTGACGCCATGAAGCGTTCTCTCTTCTTCGTCGTCGCGGCCGCGTTCGCGCTCGTCCCCGTGAGCACGGCCGTGGCTGCGCCGCCGCCCGGCACGCCAGGGGCGCGCGCGAGCTACGTGGTGCAGTTCGCGAGCCCGGAGGACGCCGCGCAGGGGGCAGCATCCGTGCGGGCGGCGGGCGGCACCGTGGGCTTCGTCTACGAGCACGTGTTCCCCGGCTTCTCCGCGGAGATGCCGGCGGCCGCCGCCTTCGGCTTGGCGCACAACCCGCACGTGGTCGCGATCGAGCCCGACGCGGTGGTGACGGCCCAGACCACCCAGGCGAACCCGCCGTCGTGGGGCCTCGACCGGATCGATCAACACCCGTTGCCCCTCGACACCGGCTACTCGTACGGCGACACCGGCGCGGGCGTGACCGCCTACATCGTCGACACCGGGATCCGCGCCACGCACACCGACTTCACGGGCCGGGTCGGCAGCGGCTTCAGCGCGATCAGCGACGGTCGCGGCACCACCGACTGCGCGGGCCACGGGACGCACGTCGCGGGCACGATCGGCGGCGCGACGTACGGCGTCGCCAAGAGCGTCACCCTCGTGCCCGTGCGCGTCCTCAACTGCCAGGGCTCCGGCACCACGTCAGGGGTCGTCGCCGGCATCGACTGGGCCGTCGGCAACCACCCGGCCGACGCGTCCGCGGTGCTCAACATGAGCCTCGGCGGCGGTATCAGCTCGACGCTCGACGCAGCCGTCCAGCGCGCGACCGACGACGGCATCACCGTGGTCGTCGCCGCCGGTAACAGCACCGCCGACGCATGCAACAGCTCGCCGTCTCGAGCGCCGTCCGCACTCACGATCGGTGCCACCACCATCACGGACGCGCGTGCCTCGTACTCCAACTTCGGCACCTGCCTCGACCTCTTCGCACCAGGCAGCGCGATCACCTCCGACTGGTACACGTCGGACACCGGGACCAACACCATCTCCGGGACCTCGATGGCATCGCCGCACGTCGCCGGGATCGCAGCCCGCTACCTCCAGGGTCACCCCGCCGCGTCGCCCGCGTCGGTCGCGACCGCGCTCGTCGCCGCCGCGACGCCGAACGTCGTCACCGACCCGGGCGCGGGCTCCGCGAACCGCCTGGCCTTCGCCGACTCGGGCCTGGCCTCGCCGCCCGCGGCCACCGTGCCGGACGCGCCGACCGGCGTCAGCGCGACTGCCGGAGATGCGTCGGCGGTCGTCAGCTGGACTCCGCCAGCGAACAACGGAGGCAGCTCGATCAGCACCTACACCGTGACCTCGTCGCCCGGCTCGTTCACGTGCACCGCGGCCGCGAGCCCGTGCACCGTCTCGGGCCTGACCAACGGCCAGAGCTACAGCTTCAAGGTCACTGCGACGAACGGCGTGGGCACGTCGCTCCCGTCGGGGTCGTCCGACACCGTCACACCACTCGCTCCGCCGCCGCCGTCGGCGATCACGCTCGTGGCGACCGGCCACAAGGACAAGGGCAACAAGATCGTCGACCTGTCGTGGACGGGCGCGAGCGGCGCCGTCGACGTCTATCGCAACGGCGTGGTCGTCAAGACCGCGCCGACCGGGACGACGTATAGCGAGAACCTCGGCAAGGGCAGCGGCACGTACACCTACAAGGTGTGCAACGTCGGCACGCAGACGTGCTCGGACCCCAAGACGGTGGTGTTCTGATCGTCGCTCAGTAGTCGTCGCGCCGGTCGCGGTCGATCAGGGGGACGACGAACCACAGCGTGAAGATCGTCGCGGCCGTGCACGCCGCGATCACCGGGACCACCGCGCCGTGTGCGACCACGGTCAGCACGAGCAGCACGGAGCCCGAGATCGCCACGCCCAACGTGGCGAGGCCGGTGATCGCCATGATGTTGGCGCGGTGCAGCAGTCGCTCCTTCGCGTGGCGTCGGAAGGTGAGCCGGTGGTGCACGACCGGCGCCGTGAGCAGCGCGGTGGCCAACGCGGTGAGGAGGAGATCGGTCAGGTAGAGCGCCGTCTGGGCGTCATCGAGCTCCGAGAAGCGCGTCGTGAACGGCAGGGAGAGCAGGAATCCGAACAGCACCTGCACACCGATGACGGCAACCCGCATCTCCTGCCACAGCTCGGCCAGGTTGCGGTCGATGCGCTCGGCCTCGGTCTCGTCGCGTCCGTCCGTGCTGCGCGGCGGCACCGCACGGTGGGTGATGTCCACGCCGACGTGATCTCCCGTCGGCGTCGCCGGTCAAACCTGCGTGACGCAGGCGGGGCGAGCGGGGACGTTGCTGGCAAGATGCGCACCATGCAGCTCTCCATCTGGCCCAACACCGGCAACCGCTGGGACGTCATCCACGCCCTCGCGTCGCACGCGGAGCAGACGGGTTGGGACGGGGTGTGGATCGCCGATCACTTCATGCCCGCGTTCGGCGGTCCCGGCGATCCGACGAACGAGTGCTTCGCCCTCGTCGCCGCCCTCGCAGCCTCCGTGCCCCGTGTCCGAATCGGCACGCTCGTGTGCGGCAACACGTACCGGAACCCCGCGGTGCTCACGAAGCAGGCCGCGACCGTCGACGTCGTCAGCGACGGCCGCTTCGTGCTCGGCCTGGGTGCCGGGTGGCAAGAGAGCGAGCACACGGCGTACGGGATCGCCTTCCCCACCGTCACCCAGCGCCTCGACATGCTCGACGAGGCGTGCCACATCGTGAAGGCGCTCACCACGAACGACGAGACGACCTTCGAAGGTCGCCACTACCAGCTCCGTGACGCGCCGCTGAGCCCGAAGCCGGTGCAGGATCCGATGCCGCTCCTCGTGGGCGGGGCCGGTGAACGGCGCACGCTGCGGATCGCGGCCCGGTACGCCGACGAATGGAACTGCTGGGGCACGCCCGACGTGCTCGCACACAAGAACGAGGTGCTCGACCGGTACTGCGCCGACATCGGCCGCGACCCGTCGACCATCCGGCGATCAACGCAGGCCCTGGTGCACCTCAGCGAGGACCGCGCGCTGCTCGACGAGCTGCGTGGCGCACCGCAGGGGATGCCCGCGCTCATCGGAACGCCTGACGAGCTGGCCGACCGGTTCCGCGAGTACGCCGCGGCGGGTGTCGACGAGTTCGTCGTGAGCGACCGCCCCCTCGGCACCAACGTGGGCGAGTGCATCGACACCATGGACCGGATCCTCGCGATCGTCCGTGCGTCGACCTAAGCGGCGCCGACCGCGGGCCGAACCGCACTCGTCGTGACGCCCGCGCCGTCGTGGGTGCGCTCCGGCAGCAGCAGCACGGCGCCGACGAGGAACGCGACGCCACCGAGGAACGTGCCGAGGTTCATCACGGCGACGTTGCGCACCTGCTCCGTGCCCGGGACGACCTTGGCGGCCACCGCCGACGCGGCGAACGCGATCGACCCGAGCAGGTTGAGGCCCGCGATCCACCACGACAGGTCGCGCGGTCGCCACGACCAGAACGCATCGCCCACCTCGCCCCACGCGAGTCCACTCGCCACCAGGAAGCAGACGCATCCGTACACGTTCGGCTTCCACACGAGTCGATCGGCCTGCTCAGCCGTCAGGCTCGTCCACATGGCGCTGAACGTGCTCACGTTGAAGAACACGGTGCCGACGAGCTGCACTGCCGATGCCCACCAGTCGACGCGGCGCGGTTCGAAGCTGAAGAACCGCACGTGCTTTCGCGACCCACCCGCGCCGGTGATGGACGGGTCGGCGTTGAGCACCTCGAGGTACTGCAGCGCCGACGCGGTCGTGAAGAAGATCGAGCCGACGAAGAACGTGATGCCGTCGGCGGCGACCCCGACCAGGCCGACGTAGCCCGGAGCAGCACCGACCGCGAAGCACGCGGAGCCGATCGCGAACAGCACGCCGATCCACCAACCGATCGCGTCGGGTGCCCACCACGTCGCGGTGTGCCGGCGGTCGAGAAGGGAGTGGCGCTTGCGCTGGTGCCGCGACCTCCACTCCACGAGGTCGCCCGCCGCGTTCCGGAACCGAGCACGGCTCACGAACGGCCACGGGCCCGCGACGTCGACGAGGACCCACCCGTCAGGCACTGCGAGATGCGACGGAGCCGATGCACGCACGACAGTCATCGTGACACGACCGCGGGGACGCCGAAGTTCGAGCGGGCCGTCAGGTCGGTGGGAACAGCGTCGGACGAGCTGCGTCGAGCGCGTCGAGCGACCACACCGACCCGGTCTCGACCTCCGCCACCGGGTGCCAGCCGGCATAGGCCTGCAACCGCCGACCGGCGAAGCTCACGACCTGCCCCGTGATGCCGTGCGCGCGAGACGACGCGAGCCACGCGACGACCGCGGCGACGTTCTCCGGCGCGAGGTCCTCCCGCCGGTCGTCGGCGAACATCGGCCCGCCGTGCAGCTCCTCGGTCATGCGCGTGAAGGCGAGCGGCGCGATCGCGTTGGCCCGTACGCCGTAGGGCGCGAGCTCGATCGCCACCACCGTGCTCATGGCAGCGATCCCCGCCTTGGCTGCCGCGTAGTTCACGTGTCCCGGCGTGCCGTGGAGGCCGTTCCCGGAGGTCGTGAACACCACTGCCGCGTCGCAGGGCTCGCCGGTGCGCTTGCACTGTTCGCGCCAGTGCTCGGCCGCGAAACGGGTCGGTACGAACGAGCCCTTGAGGTGCACGGTGGTGACGACGTCCCAGTCGTCCTCGGTCATGTTGAAGATCATGCGCGGGCGAGAGTTCCCGGCGTTGTTCACGAGTACGTCGAGACGTCCGAACATCGCGACGGCGAGCTCGATGAGGCCGCGTCCACCGGACCACGAGCTCACGTCGTCGCGATGCGCGACCGCGCGTCCACCGCGCGCGCGGATCTCGCTGGCGGTCTCGTCGGCCGGCGCGGCGTCGATGCCGTCGCCCACGATCGACGCGCCGACGTCGTTCACCACGACCGCTGCGCCCTCGTCCGCCAGTCGCAACGCCTCGGCTCGTCCGATCCCTCGTCCACCGCCGGTGACGACCGCGACCTTGCCTTCGAGCGACAGACCTCCCATACATCGCGAACACTACGCATCCGGCCGCGTCGTGATCGACCACGCGCGTGTGGATCCGCGCGGAGCGGGGTATCCCGTGACGACCACGCGACGCAACCTCCGCGTCGCTCCGTCACGGATCGGAAGTACACCATGGACGGCACCACCGACGACCTCAAGGGCCGCGCGAAGGAAGCAGCGGGCGATCTCACCGACGACGACAGCCTGAAGAACGAAGGCAAGGCCGACCGCGCCAGCGGCAAGGCCAAGGACGTCGTCGCCGACGTCAAGGACAAGGCCGACGAGGCCATCGACAAGGTGAAGGACGCGCTCCACCGCGACTGATGTCCCTCCACGGACCGGGCCCTCGTCGAGGGCTACGGTGGAACTCGTCTGCGCGTGCGGACGGAGGCCCGGTCCCCGTTGTCGCCTGCACCTCGCGCGGCTCGCCGAGCAGAAGGTGCATTGGCCATGGAGCACGAGCCACAACCGGATCGGGTGGCGCGCATGGTCGCGCAACTCGCCGTCGGCGAGCGCGATGCGAGCGGTTCCCTGTGCTCGGCGTGCGCGAGCATCGTCGGGGTGAGCGGCGCGGGGCTGGTGCTGCTCTCCGGGCAACGGTCGCTGGGCAACGTGTGTGTCTCCGACCCTGCGACGGAGCTCGTGGAGGAATTGCAGTACACCCTCGGCGAAGGGCCCTGCATCGATGCGTTCCGCACGAAGGTCCCGGTCCTGGTTGCCGACCTCGCTGCGGTCGACGGACGGTGGCCGGCGTTCCGTCAAGGCGCCGTCGACGCCGGCGTGCGCGCTGCGTTCGGCTTCCCCTTGCTCGTCGGCACGAGCTGCATCGGGGCGTTGAACCTCTTCCACGATCGCAAGGGCGCACTCGACGACGAGCAGTACGCCGACGCAGTCGCGATCGCGCACGTGGCGGGCCGCACCGTGCTCGCGTGGCAGTCGACGGCCGAGCACGGGTCGGTGGCGTGGCAGCTCGAACAGGTGCCCGCCCACCGTGCGGTCATCCACCAGGCGGCCGGCATCATCTCCGTGCAGACCGAGACGCAGATCGACGACGCCCTCGTGCTCCTGCGGGCGCATGCTTTCGCCGAGGGACGACCGATCGGGGACGTGGCGGCCGACGTCGTCGGCAATACGCTTCGCTTCGACTGATCAGCTCTCGGTGCCGACGGCGGGTGCGGGATCGAGCACACCGGGATCGAGCACACCGGGACCGAGCACACGAGG
>DASUMF010000184.1:0-2118 GCA_036277835.1 Acidimicrobiia bacterium | reverse complement strand
CGAGAGGGCGAGCGACCCGGCGAGGTGCCCCTTGGCGCTCTCGAGCTCGCGCGCGGTGATGCCGCCGTCGCGCACGAGGCGATCGAGCTCACCACGCAACAGCGAGAGCACCTCCTCGACGTGCTCGGGCGCGGTGCCGGTGTACACGGCGAACGCGCCGGTGTCCTCGAACGCGGCACGGTACGAGAACACCGAGTACGCGAGGCCGCGGCGCTCACGGACCTCCTGGAACAGCCGCGAGCTCATCCCACCGCCCACCACCTGGTCGAGCACCGACAGGGCGAAGCGGTCGGGGTCGTCGCGCTGCAGCGCACGCATGCCGAGCACCAGGTGCGCCTGCTCGAGCGGGCGGTCGAGCGCGGCCACGGGGAGCGACGCGGTGACCGCGCCGCCGTTGGGCCGCGGTGGGCGGGCGCGGGTGCGGGTGGGCAACGCGCGCTCGACCATCGCGACCACGTCGTCGTGCTCGAGGTTGCCGGCGGCCGCCACGACGATGTTCGACGGCTGATAGTGGTCGTGGTGGTACGAAGCGATCGCGTCGCGCGACATCGCGGTGATCGTGTCGAACGAGCCCGCGACCTCGCGCCCGAGGGGGTGGCCCGAGAACAGCGCGCCGGCGAACGCCTCGTGCACGAGGTCGTCGGGCGTGTCGTCGCGCATCCGGATCTCTTCGAGGATCACCTGGCGCTCCGACTCCACCTCGGCGTCGCGCAGGGCGGGCGACCAGATGATGTCGGAGAGGATGTCGAGCGCGAGCTCGAGGTGCCGATCGGGTACGCGGACGTAGAAGGCCGTGACCTCCTGGCCCGTGAACGCGTTCATGTCGCCGCCGACCGACTCGACTGCTTCCGCGATCTCGTGGGCCTGGCGGCGGTCGGTGCCCTTGAACAGCAGGTGCTCGAGGAAGTGGCTGGCGCCGGCAAGGGGCTCCGCCTCGTCGCGCGACCCCGTGCCGACCCAGAACCCGACCGCGACCGAGCGCAGGCCCGGGAGCCGTTCCGTGACGACCCGCAACCCCGAGTCGAGGCGCGTGCGCCTGATCACCGGGCGCGAGGCGGGCTAGCGGCGACGACGCGGGCGGCCACGGCCTCCACCACCGCCACTCCCACCGGGGCGGTCACCGCCACGAGGGGCGCCGCGGCCGGCTTCGGCCGGGCCGAGGTCGCCGAACTCCTCGCGTGCCTGGTTGTCCCACGCGTCCTCGAACGACGCGACCTCGGCACCCGAGCCGTTCGACTCGACGCGCTCCGGGCGCTCGGCACGCTCGGGCCGGTCGGAACGCTCCGACCGCTCCGGGCGCGGACCCCGCTCGGAGCGCGAGCCCGAGTCGTCGCCACCTGCACCACCGTCGGCAGCCTCGTCGCCGGCGAGCGACAGCGAGAGCTTGCCCGAGTTGTCGATGTCGTCGACGCGCACCGTGACCTCGTCGCCGAGGTTGAGCACGTCTTCGACCCGCTCGACGCGCTTGCCGCGCCCGATCTTCGAGATGTGGAGCAGACCGTCGCGTCCCGGCAGGATGTTGACGAACGCACCGAACTTGGTGACGTTCACCACCTTGCCGGTGTACTCCGCCCCGAGCTCCGCGGTGGGCGGGTCGAGGATGAGCTCGATGCGGCGGCGCGCCTCTTCGACGGCCGCGCCGTCCTTCGAGCCGATGCTCACGGTGCCGACGACGCCGTCGTCGCTCACCGAGACATCCGCGCCGGTCTCCTGGGTGATGGTGTTGATGACCTTGCCCTTGGGCCCGATCACCTCGCCGATCTTGTCCATCGGGATCTCGAAGCTGACGATCTTCGGTGCGGTCTCGCGCACGTCGTCGCGCGGCGCCGCGATCGCGGCGTCCATCACGTCGAGGATCTTCATGCGTGCGTCGCGCGCCTGGAGCAACGCCTGTGCGAGCACGTCGGCCGGGAGGCCGTCGATCTTGGTGTCGAGCTGCAGCGCGGTGACGAAGTCGCGCGTGCCCGCCACCTTGAAGTCCATGTCGCCGAACGCGTCCTCGGTGCCGAGGATGTCGGTGAGGGTCGTGTACTTGCCCTCCGCGAACACGAGGCCCATCGCGATGCCGGCGACCGGCGCCTTCAGCGGCACACCGCCGTCGAGCATCGAAAGGGTCGA
>DASUMF010000183.1:0-4984 GCA_036277835.1 Acidimicrobiia bacterium | reverse complement strand
CGGATCTCGAAGTTGCGGTCTTCGACCGTGCGCTGCGCGCGTTCGATGGCCTTGGTGACCATCTTCGCCTCGAGCGGCATGTCGTCGGGGAAGGCCTTGCCCATCACCCAGTTCATGGCGCCGGTGGCGAACAGGCGCATGAGCTCGTCTTCGAGCGAGAGGTAGAAGCGGCTCTCGCCCGGGTCGCCTTGGCGCCCGGCGCGACCGCGCAGCTGGTTGTCGATGCGGCGGCTCTCGTGCCGCTCGGTCCCGAGCACGTAGAGGCCACCGAGCTCGCGCACGCGCGCGCCCTCGGCCGCGCACTCCGCCTTGAAGCGCTCGAGCAGCTCCTCGTACTTCTCGGGTGACTCCTCCGGCGAGCTCCCGCTGGCGAGCAGTTCGGCGCGGGCGAATTCCTCGGGGTTGCCGCCGAGGAGGATGTCGACGCCGCGACCGGCCATGTTGGTGGCGACGGTGACGGCACCGGGGCGCCCCGCCTGCGTGACCACGTGCGCCTCCCGCTCGTGCTGCTTCGCGTTCAGCACCTGGTGCGGGATGCCGCGGCGCTCGAGCAGGCGCGACAGCAGCTCGGACTTCTCCACGGAGATCGTGCCGACCAGCACCGGCTGGCCCGCCTCGTGACGCTCCTCGATGTCGTCGGCGGTCGCCTCGTACTTCGCCGCCTCGGTCTTGTAGATGAGGTCGGGGGCGTCGTCGCGGACCATCGGACGGTTGGTGGGGATCGACACCACCTCGAGCCCGTAGGTGTGGGCGAACTCGCCGGCCTCGGTGGCCGCGGTGCCCGTCATGCCCGAGAGCTTGTCGTACATGCGGAAGTAGTTCTGGAGCGTGATCGTCGCGAGGGTCTGGTTCTCCTCCTTGATCTTCACCCGCTCCTTGGCCTCGACCGCCTGGTGGAGACCCTCGCTCCAGCGGCGGCCCTCGAGGATGCGGCCGGTGAACTCGTCGACGATCTTCACCTCACCCTGCTGCACCACGTAGTCGACGTCACGCTTGAAGAGCTCCTTGGCCCGCAGCGCGGCCTGGAGCTGGTGCACGTAGTTCTGGTTCACGTGCTCGTAGAGGTTGTCGACCTCGAGCGCCTTCTCGACCCGCGCGACGCCCTCCTCGGTGGGCACGACGGTGCGCTTGGCCTCGTCGACCTCGTAGTCGCGGTCGGGCTTGAGGTCCTTCACGACGGCCGAGAACCGCGTGTAGAGGTCCTGCGCGTCGTCGGCGCGCCCGGAGATGATCAGCGGCGTGCGCGCTTCGTCGATGAGGATGGAGTCGACCTCGTCGACGATGGCGAAGAAGTGGCCCCGCTGCGCCTGGTCTTCCCTCGTGACCGTCATGTTGTCGCGCAGGTAGTCGAAGCCGAACTCGTTGTTGGTGCCGTAGGTGACGTCGGCCGCGTAGGCCGCGCGCTTCATGGCCGGGTCGTCGATCTGCGGGAGCACCACCCCGGTCTCCATGCCGAGGAACCGGTACACGCGGCCCATCCACTCGGCGTGGAACTTCGCCAGGTAGTCGTTGACGGTGACCAGGTGCGCGCCGCGCCCGGCGAGCGCGTTCAGGTAGAGCGGCAGGGTGGCGACGAGGGTCTTGCCCTCGCCGGTCTTCATCTCGGCGACCCATCCGAAGTGGAGGGCCGCGCCGCCCATGAGCTGGACGTCGAAGTGGCGCTGCCCGATGACGCGCAGCGCGCCCTCGCGAACGGTCGCGAACGCTTCGGGGAGCAGGTCGTCGAGCAGGTCGAGGCGGGCGTCGTCGTCCTTGGCGTTGTCGAGCTGCTGGCGGAACGACGCGGTCAGCGCACGCAGCTCGTCGTCGGAGCGGCGCTGCATCTCGGGCTCGAACGCACCGACCGCGGGCACGATCGATTCGAGCGACTTGAGCTTCTTGCCTTCACCGGCGTGGAGGATCTTGTTGAACAGGCCCATCGAACGATCCATCGTAGTGGCGAGGGGTCCGGACGCCTGCCGCGGTCCACAGTCGTGCCACAGCCGCGTCGGCCTTCGGGTCCCGCCCGAGTCACCCTCCCGGGCCTCGTAGCATCACCGCATGTCGGGCGCGGATCCCACGACCGACGTCGTCGTGTGGCTGAGCCTGCTCGTGGTCGTGGGCGCCGCCGCCGGCATCCTGGTGGCGGGGCGCGGTCGCGACCCGCAAGGACGGAACCGCGCGGTGCTCGTGGCACTGCTCGCCGGCCTCTTCCTCGCGGTGGCCGCTGCGCTGGTGCTCCGCGATTCCGACTTCCCGCCCCTCGGCGTGGCGCTCGACCAGGGCTTCCGGGTCGCGTCGATCACGAAGTACGCGCACACGTGGTCGTTGGTCGACTTCGCGTACCAGGGCCTGCCCGCGTTCTATCCACCGTTGTTCTTCTGGATCCTCGGCCGGACCTCGGCGTGGACCTCGATCGAGCCCTACGAGGCGCTCAAGCTCGGCCTCCTCGGCGTGGCACTCGTGGTGCCCGTGCTCGGGTTGGCCCTGTGGAAGCGCGTCGTGCACGACTGGTGGATCGCGCTGGCGCTGGCGCTGGTCACGCTCGCGTTCCACGACTGGTACGAGCCCTACGCATGGCTGGCGGTGGCGGTGTTCGTGCCCTGGTGGCTCGCGTGGGTGCTCCAGGTGGGAGCGCGCGACGATCCGAGCCGTGCTGCGCCGAGCCGCGCCGTGGTGGTCGGTGGTGCCGCGATCGGCGGCGCGCTCGTGTGCACCTACTACTACTTCTTCTTCATCGGCGCGGTGCAGCTCGTGCTGCTTCTGGCGCTGCGCCCGCTGGGCCGGCGCTACGGCGTCGCGCTCCCCTTCGCGCATGCGCGCCGCGCCCTCGTGGTGCTCGCCGGCGCCGCGTTGTTCAGTGCCGTGTACTGGCTTCCGCTCGCGGTGTCGATCCTGACCACCCCGGGTGCGCGCTCGATGCAGAACCGCTACTACGACCCCACGCAGGCCGGGTTCCCGCTCCACTTCCTCGAGTTCGACCTGCTCGGCTGGATCATGCTCTTCGGGCTCGTCTCGCTCGCGCTCACCATGTTCCGGTCACAGGTGGCGATGGCACTGGCCACGATGCTCGCGGCCGCCTACGCATGGTTCGCGCTCGGGTACCTCGGTGTGCTGGTCGACGAGCCGCTCCTCACGGTGAAGACGCTGCCGCTCATCGACATCGTGCTGCTCGCAGGCGCGGCGCTGGGAGCAGTGGACGTCGCGCGTGCCGTCCGACGCGCGCCGGCACTCGTCGAGCGGTTCGGGCCCCGAGGCGTGACCGCGTCGGTCGCGGTGCTGACGGTCGTGGTCGCGATCGCGCTCGGGCGCGACGCCATCACCGCGATCCCGTACGTCGAGGAGCAGCGCGCGGCCACGGTGCCGACGCTGCTCCTCACCACGTTCGAGCGGGCGACGCGGGGACGGGCCGCCGACACCGTCGTGCTCACCGATCAGGAACAGCTCCCCGAGTACCTCCCGGTGTTCGTGTTCAACGTGTGGAACGCGCACTACAGCAACCCCGCCGCGCAGTTCGACGACCGCACGCGGTTCCTCGAGCGCCTCGCCGCGGAACGCGACCCGACGGTGTTCGCCGCCGCGCTCGCCCACAACCGGTACGACGACGTGGCGTCGATCGCACTGATGCGAGAGGGCGACACGCTGCCATACCACTTCTTCGACGACGCGTTCCCCCACGGCGTCGCGGCGCGCACGATCGTCTTCCGCACGGAGCAGTTCGACGACCGCTGGTTCGCAGCGCGTGGATCCGACGCGCTCGCGGTGTACGTGCCGAAGGCCACCGACCCGCGCGGTGCCCTCGACGCCGGGCAGCATCGCGCACTGGCGCGGCGGTTCGCGGGCGACCTCGAGGGTCAGGGGTGACGCTTCACGCGGTGCTCTCGATGAGCCCGAGCTCGCCGTCGTTGCGCCGGTAGAGCACCGCGGCGCGACCGGTCTCGCTGTTCGCGAAGAGGAAGAACGCGTGGCCGAGCAGCTCCATCTGGAGCGCGGCCTCGTCGGGCGGCATGGGCTTGGCCGAGAACCGCTTCGTCTTCACGATGCGCGGATGGTCGGCCTCCGGTGCGCCGTCGGCGTCGTCGAGATCGCCGAGGTCGTCGATCGCGTCGTCGACGGGCTCGTGGCCGTTCGCCGACGTTCCGTCGGTCGAAGCCGCGCCGTTGGTTCGGGCACCGTTGCCGTTGGGCGCGGCGCGCTCGCGACGCGGGTGCATCCGGGTGACGCGCTTGTCCTTGATGCGCGCCACCTGTTGCTCGACCTTGTCGAGCACGAGGTCGAGCGCGGTTTCCGGCTCCGACGCACACGCGCGCGCCTTCACGAAGTGTCGCTTGAGGTGCACCGTGACCTCGCACTCCTGCGGACGCGCCTCGCGCGGGTTCCGCACCTCGGAGAAGTCGACCTCGACGCGCCCGGCGTCGTGGGTGAAGCGCGCGATGCGAGCGACCTTCTCGCGTGAGATCGCACGCAGGTGCTTCGACACCGGACGGTTCTTGCCCCGGACCACGATCTCCATCGGCACCTCCGAACCTGCACCGGCGAATGAGCACCGGCGAAGTTGCACCGGCAAAGGATCACCGGCAGTCGGAGTATACGGACGATCGCCTCGCGTCCGCCCGGCGCGCAGGAGCTGATCAGCCCCGACGCGGCGGCGGGGTGCGTGCGGCGGTGAGCGCGACCACCCGTCGCGCACCGGCCGCGCGGAGTGCCACGGCCGAGGCGGTGAGCGTGGCGCCGGTGGTGGCGACGTCGTCGACGACGAGCACCGCGGCGCCGAACGTGCGGCGGGCCGCGGCGCGGTCGCGGGCCGGTGCGAACCGTGGGCCCACGCGGCGCGCGCTGGCGGCGAGCCCCGTCTGCGGCGGGCCGGGCAGGCGGCACACCAGCGCGCTGCACGGCAGCGAGAGCCGGCGCGCGACGTGACGGGCGAGGAGCTCGGCCGGGTCGAAGCCGCGGTCGCGCCGTCGCTGCGGGGTGGTGGGCGCCCACGTGACGGTGGTGACGTCGA
>DASUMF010000182.1:0-5909 GCA_036277835.1 Acidimicrobiia bacterium | reverse complement strand
GATCGAGGCTCGGGCGCGGCGTGTCGGGACGCAGGACGTTGACGAGCGGGAGTGGGTGGGCGGTGGGCGGCACGTCGTGGGTGTCGAGGGCGGACACCTGCGCGGCATGCGAGAGGATCACGCCGAGCTGCTCGGTCAGCGCTTCGATCTCGTCGTCGCGCAGCGCGAGCCGCGCGAGCTGCGCGACGTGCTCCACGTCGGTGCGGCTGAGCTCGGGCATCGGTCGAGTCTACGGATCGCTACGATGCCGACCCGAGCCGATCCGGGCGGCAACTCCGGGCGTCGCCCGATGCCCGTGGCCCCGAGGTCCAGACGCCCCGAGGTCCAGAGCAAGGAGCAGCGTGCCTGCCTATCCCTTCCTGTCCGACGAGTGGTTCGTCGAGGTTCGGCGGATCATCGACGCCGGCGCCATCGAGGTACCTCCCGGCGCGAACCTGCGAATGAACCTCGTCGTCACCGCCACGCCGTTCGAGTCGGATCGTCTCGTCCACGTGGTGATGGCGGAGGGTGAGGCCGACTGGGGTCAGGGCCACCTCCAGGTCGTCGACCTCACCATCACGGCCGACTACGCCACCGCCCGTGAGCTCTTCATCTCGGGTGACCTGCAGGGCGCGTTGCAGGCGCTGCTCGAGGGGCGCATCAAGCTCCAGGGCGACCTCACGAAGTTGATGGCCGCTCAGGCCGCCGGTGCCGGCCCCGGCTCGCCCGGACTCGCCGAGGCGCTCGCCGACATCACCGCCTGAGCGAATTCGACACTGCGCTCGCTCGCCGCCTCGGCGTCGGCAGCCGACGCGAGCGAAGCGGATGACGGCCCGGGGCGGCCGACGGGCCGGCCGTAGCCCGCGGCGGGCCGCGACGGCCCGGGTCCGAGGGTCGCGCCGTGTGGCGGTCGATGCATCCCACACTTCCTTCCCGTCGAGGGAAGGGCCCCCGCCGCTCCCCGTCACGACGAAGAGACGACGGCGACCGCGAGATGTCACACGGACGGCCGATCACGGCCGCGCCGAACGACGTGCGCCGGCCGGATCAGAAGGTGAGCGTGATCTTCGTGCCCTTCGGCACCTTCGAGCCCGCGCTCGGGTTGCTGCTGCGCACGACCCGCCCAGGCAGGTAACCGACCGTGTCGACCTCGAAGCCCTTGCCCTGCAAGAGGGCCTGCGCGGCCTCGAGCGTCATGGTGACGGTCGGCGGCACCTCGATGAGCTCCGGCCCCTTGCTCACCACCACCGACACGCTCGAGTCACGCGCCGCGAGCGATCCCGCAGCGGGATCGGTGCGGATCACCTTGCCGGTCTCGACCGTGGGGCTGAACTCGTCGGGTGCACGCGTCGCGGTGAAGCGCTGCGCGGCGAGTGCCGCGGCCGCGTCGTCGTAGGTCTTGTTGGTGACGTCGGGCACCGTCACCGGCGCAGGTCCGTCACTGACCAACAGCGTGATCACCGACTCCTTGGCCTGACGCGATCCGCTCGGCGGATCGGTGCCGAGCACGGCGTCGACGGGCGCGCTCTCGTCGTTGCGGCGCTCGACCGACACGGCGAAGCCGAGGCGCTCGAGCATCGCGGTCGCGTCGGCGATCGACGCGCTGGTCACCTCGGGGACGGTGACCTTCGGCGGGCCACGCGAGACGACGAGGTCGACGGTGCCGTCGTCCGACACGAACGCACCGGCTACGGGTCGCTGCGCGATCACGATCCCCGCCGGGTCGTCGGACGCGCGCGTGACGACGCGGATCCCGAGCCCTGCCTCGGAGAGCGCCTGCGTGGCGCGCTCCGACGTGAGACCGACGAGCGAGGGCACCCCGACCGTGCTGCTGCCGGTGGACGCGAGCGCGGCTCCGCCCGCGACCAGCGCGAGGACCACGGCGAGCGCCACGATGGCTCCCACCCAGCGGCCCGCCGCGGGTGCGCGTTGCGGGCGTGAGATCGGGGCGACCGGCGGTGGCGCGTCGGGCGCGTCCTGGTCGAACAGGGCCCCCGATCGACCGATCCGCGTCGGATCGCTGAGGTTGATCTCGCCGTCGAGGCCCGCGAGTGCGAGCGACGTCGGGGGCGGCATCGTGCGGGCCGCGTCGGTGAGCGCGTCGCCCATCGTCGACGCGTCGGGATAGCGCTCGTCGGGGTTCGGTCGTCCCGCGCGCTCGACCACCGGCCCGAGCCGTCCGAGCTCGAGCGGCGCAACGAGCGCGGTGTGGGTTCGAAGCGCCAGCGTGCCGATCGCGGTGTCGGCCACCCCGGGCACCGTGCCGGTGACCGCTTCCGACAACACGATCGCGAGCGAGTACAGATCGGCGCGCCCGTCGAGCGGCGCGCCGGTGGCCTGCTCGGGCGCGGCATACCGTGCGGTGCCCACCACCGCGCCGGCCGGTTCGGTCCAACTCGCCTCGGCCAGGGCGCGCGCCAGGCCGAAGTCGGCGACGCGCACGATCCCGTGCTCGTCGAAGAGCAGGTTGGCGGGTTTGATGTCGCGGTGCACGAGGCCGCGTGCGTGCGCATAGTCGAGCGCGGCCGTGACCTGACGTCCGATGTGGGTGGCCTGCGACGGCGTGCAACGTGCCCCGGCGTCGAGCAGGCTGCGCAAGCTCCCGCCCTGCAGCAGCTCGAGCACCATGAACGGCACCTCGTCGTCGCCCCAGTCGTACACCGCCATGATGTTGGGGTGGTGAAGCGACGCCGCGACCTGGGCTTCGGCCCGGAAGCGCCGCAGGAAGCCACGATCGTCGGCCAATCCGGCGTGGAGCACCTTGATCGCGACCCGGCGGCGGAGCCGGATGTCGTCGGCGACGTAGACGCGGCCGCTCGAGCCCGCACCGATGGGAGCGAGCACGCGATACCGGGCAGCGAGGACGCGTCCCGTGAGGTCGGCGACGCCGCTGATCGCCATCGGCGCCGAGGGTACCGGCCCCCGCGTCGCCGCCCATGTCATGCGCGCACTACGGTCGACCGGTGGCCGGCCCGGTACCTCGCTCCCCCGCCGTTGCCCCTGGTCGCTCGCCCGACCGATCGCGTGGTCGACCGAAGGCGTTCCGTCATCCCTGGCGCGTCGCGATCGTCGCGATCGCGCTGATCGCGGTGCTCAACCTCGGCATCCTCCTCGTCGCGAGCTCCGACACCAGCGCACCCGACACCGAGGCGCTGCCCGCCACGGTCGAGGCCATCAGCCCCGAGAACAACGAGCTCACCGGGCTCGTCGACGACGTCACCGTCGATCTGCGCGACGACCTCACCGGCGTGCTCGTGATCGACGGCATCGAGATCCCCGAGGACCAGCTCGATCGCGTGCCCGAGCTCGGCGTCGTGACGTTCCGGCCCGGTCCCGGCAAGGAGCTCACGCAGCTGCGTTCCGGGGAGAACACGGTGATCGTGAAGTACTGGGAGCGCGGGAAGCAACGTCCCGGCAGCCCACCGAGCTTCTCCTGGCGGTTCCGCGCCGCAGCTTGACCGCTGCGTTCAGGCGCCGGCGCCCTCGGCGAGCAGCTGCGCGAACGCTGCGTCGTCGAGCACGGCCACGCCGAGCTGCTCGGCCTTCGCCAACTTCGATCCCGGGCTCGCGCCGGCGACGACGTACGACGTCTTCTTCGAGACGCTGCCCGTGACCTTGCCGCCCCGGGCGACGATCGCCGCCTGCGCCTCGTCGCGCGTGTACGCCTCGAGCGTGCCGGTGAGCACGAACGTGAAGCCCGCCAGCGACACACCGCCCGTGTCGACCGGCGCGGCCGGAGGTGGACCGTCGAGGCGAACGCCCGCGGTACGCAGCTTCTCGACGATCCGACGGTTGGCTTCGATCGCGAAGAACTCGGCGAGGCTCTCGGCGATGATCGAGCCCACGCCGTCGACGGCCGTGATCTCCTCCGCGCTCGCTGTCGCGATGCGGTCGAGGGTGCCGAGCTCGCGCGCCAACGACTGCGCGGCCGTCGGCCCGACGTTGCGGATGTTGATCCCCACCAACACGCGCGCCAGGCCCTGCGCCTTCGACGCTTCGATGGCGTCGATCAGCTTGCCGGCTGACACCGGCGCCATGCGTTCGAGTGGCACCAGCTGCTCGACGGTGAGCGCGTAGATGTCGCCGGCGTCGGTGAGCAGCCCGGCATCGACGAACTGACGCACGCGCTCCTCGCCCAGGCCCTCGATGTCCATCGCACCGCGACTGGCGAAGTGCACGATGCGCGCGACGCGTTGTGCGGGGCAGTCGACGTTCACGCAGTACGTGTTCGCCTCGCCTTCCAGACGCACGAGCGGCTGCGCGCACACCGGACAGGTCGACGGGAACTTCCACTTGCGCGCACCCCGGCGCCGCTTCGCCAGCACCGGTCCGACGACCTCGGGGATCACGTCGCCGGCCTTGCGCACGATCACGGTGTCGCCTTCGCGGACGTCCTTGCGCGCGACCTCGTCCTGGTTGTGCAGCGTGGCGAGCCCGACGGTGGAACCACCGACGAACACCGGCTCGAGCTGCGCGAACGGCGTGGCGCGGCCGGTGCGACCGATGCTCACCATGATCCGCCGCAAGGTGGTGGTCTTCTCCTCGGGTGGGAACTTGTACGCGATCGCCCACCGGGGCGCCTTGCTCGTGAACCCGAGCTCGGTGCGCTGCGCGAGGTCGTCGACCTTCACCACCGCGCCGTCGATCTCGTAGCCCAACGAGTGGCGGTTCGTGAGCATGCGCTCGCAGAACTCGTAGACGGCGTCGAGATCGGCGAGCTGCTCGACGTGTTCGTTGACCGGAAGCCCGAGGTCGGCCAGCCACTCGAGCGTCTGGTGGTGCGACGTGAGGGCCGGCCCGCCTTCTTGCAGGCCCAACTGATACGCGTAGAAGGCGAGGTTGCGCGACGCGGTGATGGAGGCGTCGTTCATGCGGAGGCTGCCCGCCGCGGCGTTGCGCGGGTTCGCGAACAGCCGCTCCCCCGCGTCACCCTGACGGCGGTTGAGCTCCTCGAACGACGCCAGCGGCATGAACACCTCCCCCCGCACCTCGAGCCGCGCAGGCATCGCGCGTCCGCCGAGCTCGTGCGGGATCGGGATGATCGTCTCGACGTTGGCGGTGACGTCCTCGCCGGTCTGACCGTCGCCGCGCGTCGCGGCGCGCACGAGCCGACCGCCCTCGTAGAGCAACGAGATCGCGAGCCCGTCGAGCTTGGGCTCGCCGACGAAGCGCACCGGATCGGTGATCGCGCGCTCGATGCGTGCGTACCACGCGAGCAGCTCGTTGCGGTCGAACGCGTTGTCGAGCGAGAACATCCGCACCTCGTGGCGCACCGGTGCGAACCGGGTGGCCAGTGGCGCACCCACCTCGCCGAGCGGCGAACCGGCGCGCAACGTGGGCTCGCGTTCCTCGAGCGCTTCGAGCTCGCGCACGAGCGCGTCGAACTCGGCGTCGGAGATCTCGGGGTCGTCGTCGGCGAAGTAGCGCTCGCGGTGGTAGCGGATCTGATCGGCGAGCTCGGCGGCGCGGGTGGCCTCGGCGTCGGAGATCACACCCGGAATCTACCGACCGGGTGCGACGGCTACGTCGCCGGTGGCGTGCTGGTGGTCGGCGGCGCGGCGGTCGTGGTGGGCGGCGGCGGCGCGGTCGTGGTGGGCGGCGCCGGCGCCGTGGTGGTGGGCGGCGGCGGCGCGGTGGTTGCCGGCGGCGCGGCGGTCGTGGCAGGCGGTGCAGTGGTGGTGGTGGTCGAGGTCGACGAGCTCGACGTGGTGCTCGACGACGTCGCGGGCTTGTTCGAGTCGTCGTCACCGCTCAGCGCGAGCGCGGCGATCACACCGATGAGGATCACCGCCAACACGATGAGGGCGCCGATGAGCCACTTCATGGCGTTCGACATGCCGCCGTCGTCGTCATCGGCGCGCTGACCGCCACCGTCGCCGGTGCCGCCACCCGCGGCACCTCCGGCAGCCGCGCCCGCGGCGCCGGCACCC
>DASUMF010000181.1:0-3338 GCA_036277835.1 Acidimicrobiia bacterium | reverse complement strand
CTCTCTATCGACGATGAATCTTGGTGTTAGTGTCTCGGCTGCACCGCTCTCTGTCAATGCTCCTTGTCGATAGAAGCTCGCCGTGACCGCAGAGACCCGCCGTGCGCAGCCGCGCGACGACATCGACGTCGTCGGCGCGCTCGCGGAACCGAACCGGCGCGCCCTGTACGAGTTCGTCGTCGCACAGCGCGACTGGGTCACCCGCGAGCAGGCCGCAGCAGCCGTCGCACTCGGTCGCGGCGTCGCGGCGCATCACCTCGACCGCCTGGCCGACGAAGGGCTGCTCGACGTCGAGTACCGGCGGGTGAACGACCGGCGCGGCCCCGGCGCGGGGAGGCCGGCCAAGGTGTATCGCCGCGCGGTGTCGGAGGTCGCGGTCACACTGCCTGCGCGCGACTATCGGCTCGCGGCACGGATCCTCGCTGATGCGGTCGCGGAGTCCGAGCGGGACGGCACCGAGGTCGGTGTCGCCGTCGCAACGGTGGCGCGGCGCGTCGGCGCCGAGATCGCGTCGGCGCCGGCGCGCCGGCTCGCCGCGCGGTCGTCGACCGCGCGGCGTCGTGGCGCGTTGCTCGAGGAGCTGTCGATGCGGGGCTTCGAGCCCGAGTTGTGCGCCGACGAGGTCGTCGTGCTCCACAACTGCCCCTTTCACCAGCTCGCGCAGTCGCACACCGATCTCGTGTGCGGGATGAACCTCTGCTTGCTCGACGGCGTGCTCGACGCCATCGAGGGCACCGGGTTCCACGCGCGCCTCGAGCCCGAAGCGGGAAGCTGCTGCGTGCGCTTCCACCCAGCTGGTCAGGAAGGCAACACATGAGCGACCCGATGCTGGCCCGCACGCGGATCTGCGATCTCTTCGGGATCACGACGCCCATCCTGAACGCGCCGATGGGTGGGGGCGATGCCCCCGGCGAGCTGGCCGCCGCGGTGTCGCGCGCAGGCGGCCTCGGCATGATCGGCGGCACCACCGTCGGTGACACGCAGTGGCTGGTCGAGCAGATCCGTCGCGCTCGTGACCTCACCGACCGTCCCTTCGGCGTGGGGCTGCTCAGTCAACGGCCGAATTGCGAACGCCTGATGCACGCGGCGCTCGACGAAGGCGTGAAGGTGATCGGCCACTCGTTCGCGGACCCCACGCCGTTCGTGGCACCGGCACACGACGCGGGCGCGCTCGTGATCTGCCAGGTCCGCACGCTGGCCGCGGCAGTACAAGCTGCAAAGGCCGGCGTCGACGTCGTCACCGCGCAGGGCACCGAGGCCGGCGGTCACACCGGTTTCGTGTCGACGCTCGCGCTGGTGCCCGCGGTGGTCAGCGCCGTCGCGCCGGTGCCGGTCGTGGCGGCCGGGGGGATCGGCGACGGCCGCGCCATCGCCGCCGCGCTGCTCCTCGGCGCCGAAGGCGTGTGGATCGGCACGCGGTTCCTCGCGACGCGTGAGTCCGGCGTGAGCGAGGCGCACAAAGCCGCGGTCATCGGCGCGTCGGCCGACGACACCATCCTCACCGACGTGTTCGACATCGACGCGGGCACTTCCTGGCCGGCCGACGTGTCGGGACGCGCCATCCGCGACGAGTTCTCCGACCAGTGGCACGCGCGGGAGCAGGAGCTTCGCGAGCTCGTCGAACGCGACGGCTCGCAGCACGCGAGCAGCGCGCCCGGCGCACCCACCCGCGCGTTCTGGGCGGGCGAGGCTTCGGGCTTCGTGACCGGGCGAGAGGAGGCGGGGGAGGTGGTCGTGAACCTCGCTCGCGATGCCGCCGCGGTGCTCGCCGCGCGCTCGGCGGCGCTGCTCGGTCGCTCGTGGGCAGGCGAGCAGGCCTGACGGGAAGTTCGCGCCATCTCCCAAACCCTCGGCGTCCGTAGAACGTGTGAGTGACGAGCATGCAGCCCGACGATCCCGGCACCGCGGCGCCGGCCAGCTTCGACGAGATGTTTCGCGACACCTACTGGCCCATGGTCCGATCCCTTGCCATTGCGTGCGGCGACCGCGAGGTCGCCGAAGACGCGGTCCAGGACGCGTTCGAGCGCGCCTTCGTGCGGTGGCGCCGCATCTCCCGCTACGACGACCCGCCGAGCTGGGTCCGCCACGTCGCCCTGAACCGACTCCGCGACCACTTCCGCAAGGAGACGAACAAGCGCAAGGCCGTCGACCGCCTCTCGGGGGATGCAGTTGCCACCGAGCCGGCGTACGAGCCTGCGGGTGACGTCGCGACGCTGCTCGCGCACCTCCCGCCGCAGCAACGGATCGCGGCGGCCTTGTTCTACGTGGAGGATCTCAGCGTGCGCGAGGTGGCGGAGTCGATGAAGCTCTCGGAAGGCGCGGTGAAGTACCACCTGCACGCAGCGCGCGCCGCGCTCGCCGACCGGGTGCACTCGCCATGAGCGACGACGCGCTCGGTTTCGAGCCGGTCGACGACGCGCTCCGTCGCGAGCTCCGCGACGCGGCACCCCGCGGCGGCAGCGCGGAGTCCGCCCTCGACGCGCTCACGCCGCGCTTCGAGCACGCGCGGCGACGCCGTCAGCTCGCGCTCGCGGGCGGTTCGCTGCTCAGCGCGGCCGCGATCGTGCTGGTCGGCGCGATCGCGCTGGGCGTCGGTGGTGGTGGAGGGCGCGGCTCGGTGCAGGTGCCACCGGCCGGCAGTCCCACACGCGACCCCACGGGCATCACGACCACGCTGCCTGTGCCGAGCGATGGGGCGACGACCGGCGATGCCGCGTCGAGCGCCGCCGCGAGCGCGAGCGCGAGCTCCGCTCCCGCGCCGTCGGCCGATGGCGCGACGCAGGATCCCACGCCGAGCAGCGCCGCCCCGACACCGTCAGGGCCGGATCCCGCCCCTGTGCAGCGCACGTTCGACTCGGCGGGCGGTTCGGTGACGGTCGAGCTCGCGAACGGTGCGCTCGCGATCGTCTCGACCTCGACGGCTCCGGGCTACACCCAGGAGATCCACGACAGCGGTCCTTCCCGCGTGGAGGTGCGCTTCCGGAACGACGACGGGGAGTGGAGGGTCAGGGTCGACCTCGTCGACGGTCAGATGGTGGAGGAGACCACGCACCACTGACGGCGGCCGCGGTCGCCGTGCACCGAGGGAACTGGTCCCTTCGCCACGACCGACCAAACCGACCGGCATCCTCGACCGTGTCCTTCCCAGTCTGGAAGGAGACCGCCGTGAACGACCGAACCCCCCGCACGCGCACTGGCCGAGCCCGCCTGTTGGCTCCCCTCGCCGTTCTCGCCCTCGTGCTCGCGGGCACGACCGCCGCGTTCGCCAGCGGCGCGCTGGAGTCGAACGACTCCGGCTTCGACAGCGCCCACGACGTCGCCGAGCGCGCCACCGCGCC
>DASUMF010000180.1:0-8824 GCA_036277835.1 Acidimicrobiia bacterium | reverse complement strand
CGCGACGACCACACCCAGAGCGAGGAGGCCCCACGCGATCTTGCCGGTGCCGAGCTTGGGCATGCGACCGAAGCGCTCGTCCTTGCCGGCGACCTTCTTGCCGCGCACGAGGAGGATGATCGCGACCAGCACGAACGGCACCGCAGTGCCCCAGCCCGAGGTGCTGATCCCGAGCGACTGCGACCACCGGTCGCCGTAGAGGGTGATCTCCGACTGCGCGATGCCGATGCCGAGCCCCGCGAGGGTGGTGAGCGGGAACGACGAGAATCGCCCCACCACCGCGGCAGCCAGGACCGGGATCACCATGAAGGTGAGGATGCCGCTCCCGAGCGCGGTGATCGGCACGAGGAGCATCGCCGCGAACCCGCCGAGCGCGGCGCCCGCCGCCCAGTTCACCGTGGCGATGAAGTCGGGGGAGATGGCGAGTGCCGCCACCGCTCGCGGGTTCTCGGCCACCGCAGTGGTGGCGACGCCGAACTTCGTGAACTTGTAGATCATCCACAGGACCGTCGTCAGCACGATGACGATCACGAAGATCCACACGCGGTCGGCACCCACGACGGCACCCAGGATGTCCGTCGGGTGGTTGGGGAGCCACGACGGCACGAGGATCGGCAACGGGTCGTAGCGGAGGAACGCGATCGAGTCGAGCACGAGGAGGAGTGCCAGCGTGGCCACGATCTTGGCCAGGTTCGACGCCTCACGCATGTTCCGGATGATGACGAGGTAGAACACCGCGCCGATCGCAGCGGAGACGACCAGCCCGATCGCGAAGCTCACGGGCTGGCTCAACCCGTGCTCGATGTGCGCCTCCCAGTAGGCGTACGCGCCCACCATGCCGATCGCGCCCTGGGCGAAGTTGACGACACCCGACCCGCGGTACACGAGCACGAGCCCGATTGCGGCGATCGCGTAGAGCGAGCCGGCGCCGAGTCCGAGCAGTGCGAAGCGGAATGCCTCATCCATGGGTCGGGTGTCCCAACGCTTACTTCGACTTGGACGTCGTGGTGGTTGCCGTGGGCTTCTGCAGGATCGGCGAGATGTCGAAGAAGTCGCCCTGGCGGGTGGGGATGCCCTTCACGATCTTGTAGCTGATCCCGTAGTGGTTGAACAAGCGCGTGTAGTCGGGGTTCGTGAGCTCGACCATGGAGATCGGGTGCACGATGCCCTCGACGGGAACGTCGCTGAGCCCGTTGAGCGCGGTGGTCAGCGCGGCCGGGGTGGTGGCAGTCGGGTCGGCCTTGAGCGCGGCGGCGATCACGCGACCGCTGATGTAGTCGATCAGGCCGACCTCGGTGATGTCGGCGCTCGAGTCGACCGCCTTGATCTGCTTGGTCACCTTCTTGATGCCGGGCGAGGTCTTGTCGGCGCCGTTCTGCTGCCCGTCGACGATGAGGATGCCGTTGGCCAGGTCGCCGAGCGAGTCGAGCACCTCAGGGGTGACGATCGCCGAGACCGCGGCCATGGTGAGCTTCTTGCCGCTCTGGTTGATGGCGGTGACGGCCTGCGCCACCTGCGACGGGATGACGCTCAGGGCGATGCACTGCGCACCCGCGCCCGTGAGCTTCGAGATTGCCGGCGCGAGGTCGGGCGCGTTGGCGGCGATCGGGGCGCGGGCGACTTCCTTCGCGCCGGCCGACTCGGCACCCTTCTTCACGAAGTCGACGAGGGCATCGGTGCCGTCGAGGTAGAGGATGCCCATCTTCTTGCAGCCCGACTTGGCGAGCGCCACGCCGTTCCCGGCGTAGAGCGCACCGGCATTGGACATGGCGAACGCGTTCGGGTCGGTCGAGCTCGAGTTGCCGACGACCGGGATGCCGGCTGCCTTGAGGATGTCGGTCGTGCCCTGCGCGAAGCCGAGCACCACCGCGGCCACGCCCTCGTTCACGGCCTTCTGGGCGCACGCTTCACCGTCGGCGGCGGTGCCCTTGCTGTCGCACGACAAGACGGTGACGTTGGGGATGTCCTTCAGCGCCGCCTTCAGCGACGCCGGGCCCTCGGGGTTGGCGAACCCGAGGCTCTGGCTCGACAGGTCGGTGATGATCATGATCTTCACCGGTGCCGCGTCGGTCGCGGCGCCCGCCGCGGTGGTCGCACTCAGCGCGCCTGCACACGCGAGCGCGCCGACAAGAGCACCCACGACGCCGCGGCGTCGCAGAGAAAACCGTCCCATGGAAACTTCCCCCCGAAGAGCGTTGAACAACGCCGTTGACAATTGTCGGCGCAGGGTAGCAGCTGCTACGTTCCCGCGTCATGGCGGCCACACCGGCGCTCGAAGCGCGGAACATGTCGGCCGGGTACGGCCCGATCGCGGTGCTGCAGAACGTCGATCTGCACGTCATGCCGGGCGAGGTCGTCGCGTTGCTCGGCAGCAACGGTGCGGGCAAGACCACCGCAGTCCGCGCGTTGGCAGGCGAGATCCCGCTGCTCGGCGGTGAGGTCCTGCTCAACGGCGAGGTCACGACCGCGCCGCTGCACCGACGCGCACGCGCGGGGTTGCGTCTGATCACCGAGGAACGATCGGTGTTCATGAACCTGTCCGCGGCCGACAACCTCAGGTTGGGCGGACAGGAGCGCAGCCGCTGCCTGGAGCTGTTCCCGGAGCTCGAGCGACTGCTGAAGCGCAAGGCCGGCCTGCTCTCGGGCGGGGAGCAGCAGATCCTCACCCTCGCGCGTGCGCTCGCTGCCGAACCCGTCGTCCTCCTGGCCGACGAGCTCTCGCTCGGGCTCGCGCCCCTCGTCATCGAGCGCCTGCTCGCGTCGGTGCGCGAGGCGGCCGACCGCGGCACCGCGGTGCTGCTCGTCGAGCAGCACGTCCGCAACGCGCTCGAGGTCGCCGACCGTGCCTACGTGCTCAACCACGGTGCCGTGGCGCTCGAGGGCCCGACCTCGGAGCTGCGCGGTCGCATCGGCGAGATCGAGGACACCTACCTGGCCGCCGCGGAGCTCGACCTGGCGGCAGCGGAGCTGGACCTCACCGCGGAGCACGACGCGGCCGCCGACACGGCCTGACCGCACGCACGCCCGACCGACCTGCGCTGCGTCGACGTCTGACGCGGCGCGTCCCGATCACCGACCAAGAGGGGAATCCCGTGACCGAGAGCACGAAGATCGACTGCTCGACCTACCAGGTGACCGACACGTTCTTCGGCGCGCCGTACATCGACGTCGACGAGTGGCGTGACGAACCGATCCGCTACCGCCACGTGCACGGCGGCTTCGCCGACTGCGACACGCGCTTCACCTTCTACTTCCCGGAGGAGGGCCAGTACCAGGGCCGTCTGATCATGCCCCTCGAGGGCGCGCACGCCGGCCACGAGGACGCGTTCGGCGGGAGCATGGGCGATCTCATCGGCGGACTCCCGCTCGTCGTGCGCCTCGGCGGCTACATGGCCGAGTCGAACATGGGCCACATCGGCGACGACATCGACCCGAAGGGTGGCGACGACCCGACGCTCTACGGCTGGCGCGCCGCGGCCGAGTCGGCGCGCTTCTCGAAGCACGTCGCCGCGCAGGTCTACGGCGCCCCGCCGCACCACGGGTACGTGTGGGGTGGCAGCGGCGGCGGTCGACGTTCGCCACTGTGCCTCGAGAACGCGCCCGATGTGTTCGACGGCGCGCTGCCGTTCATGGGTGGCGGCAACGTCGTGCCGTTCCCCGCGACCGAGAAGGTCAAGAGCGGACAGCCGATCGCGTTCGCGTGCATGTTCAACGTGCAGCGCCTCCTGCGCCACGGCGACACGCCGGCGCGCCTGGTCGACGCGATGCAGCCCGGTGGGAGCGGCAACCCGTTCGAGGGCCTCGACAGCCACCAGCGCGAGGAGCTCGTCTACCTCTACGAGCAGGGCTTCCCGTTCGGTGACGAGCACATGATCTTCTCGCCCATGGGCCAGATCTGGCTGTGGACGTCGATCGCCGACCTGCTCGTCGAGCAGGACCCCACGTACTTCGAGAACTTCTGGAACAAGCCCGGCTACATCGGTCACGACCTGCCGTCGGCGGTGGAAGCGGACCTCATCGACGTCGTCACGACGGTCACCAACGTCATCACGGTGAGCGATCTCATCAACGACCCCGCGTTCGCGGGGCCGGAGTTCATGATGCCGCGCATGATGGCGACGATCATGGGTGGCGACACACCCGACAAGATCTTCGCGATCGAGATCGCGGGCCTGCCCGAGGGCTACCGCCTCGGCGCCGGCGTGCAGCTCGTGAGCGGCGAGGCGAAGGGTCGTCAGCTCTACACGATGGCCACCGCGGGTGACGTGTTCATGTGCGACGGGCACGGCGACGCCAACCTGAAGCGCTTCGACGGCGTGCGGGTGGGTGACGACGTCCACGTGAGCAACCGCAAGTTCCTCGCGTTCTGCTACTTCCACCGTCACCACGTGATGGACGACCCGCAGTTCGACGGCCTCAAGCTCAACGGCGTGCCGATCTACCAGCAGCACCCCGTGCCCTACATGTCGCCGTTGATGGGTGTCCCGTACACCGGGCACTACGAAGGCAAGTTGCTGTGGGTGCACCACACGCACGACTCCTCGCTGTGGCCCTCGCAGGGTGTCGTGTACGAAGCGGCCGTCGACCAGGCCCAGGGCCCGGAGGCCGCGGCGGAGAAGTTCCGGCTGCAGTGGACCGAGAACGCCGAGCACATCGACCCGGCCATGCTCCCGAGCTCCCCGACGCGTGCGACGTCGACGTGGCTGATCAACTACATGCCGATCATCGAGCAGGGTCTCGTCGACCTCATCCGCTGGGTCGAGGACGGCGTCGCGCCGCCGAGCACCACCTACGAGTACTCGCACGGTCAGGTCACGCTGCCGGAGACCGCGGCCGAGCGGGGTGGCGTCCAGCCGGTGATCTCGCTCACCGCCAACGGCGGCGAGCGCGCCGACGTGAAGGTCGGGGAGGCGGTCCACCTCGAGGCGGTCGCCGAGGTGCCCGAAGGCACCGGCACGCTCATCGCGCTCGAGTGGGACTTCGACGGCCAGGGCGGGTTCCCGGTCACCGACACGCTCGACGGCAAGGACACCGCGATCAAGCGATCGCAGTCGCACGCCTACGACACGCCGGGCACGTACTTCGCCACCGCGCGCGTGTCGTCGAACCGCGAGGGCGACGTGGACGCGCGGTTCCGCCGTCTCCCGAACGTCGCGTCGGTGCGCATCGTCGTGTCCTGACGGGCTCGACCACTCCCGAAATTGCGTCGCTCGTCGCCGGATTCCGGCGCACGGGCGACGCAATTTCGTGCGGGGAGGTTCAGAAGGCGGAGCGGTGGTGGCCGCCGTCGACCTCGATCCAGTTCCCCGTCACGTAGCCGGCCTGGTCGGAGCACAGGTACACGATCGTCGACGCGATCTCGTGCGGCTCGCCCATGCGTCCCGCCGGCACGCCCGCGTTGTTGATCATGAAGTCGCGGCGCGCATCGTCGGTCGTGATGCCGGCGTTCGTCGCGAGGTACTGGTAGGCGTTCTCGGTCGCGATCCAACCCGGCGCGATCGTGTTCACCGTGATCCCGTGCTGCGCGTACTCGTCGGCGACGGTCTTGAGCAGCCCGGTGGTCGACGGTCGGGTCGCGTTGGCGATCACGTGGTGGATGTGACCGACCGGTTCCTTCGCGGTCGCGGAGCCGATGTGCACGAAGCGACCCCAACCCGCGGCCTGCATCGCGGGGAGCACGGCGTGCAGCAGGTAGATCTGACTCATCGTGTAGCTGCGGAACGACTCGACGTACTGCTCGAGGTCGGTGATGTCGGCGAAGTCGCCGGGGATGTTGAACTTGGTCTGACCGATCGCGATCAGCGGAGGGCCGAACCCCTGGGTGACCTCGCTGACCGCGCGGTCGACGTCGTCGGAGCTCGTGATGTCGGCGATCACCCCCATGGCGGCGCCGCCCTGCTGCGTGATCGCCGCGACCGCGTCGTCGACATCGGTCTTGGTGCGGGCGACGATCGCGACCTTGCAGCCCTCCGCCGCGAGCAGCTCGGCGGCGATGCGGCCCATGCCTCGGCTGCCACCGGTCACGAACGCGACCTTGTCGTTGATTCCCAGATCCATGCGTCGAACCTACGGTCGACTTGCTCGGGGCGTCAACCATGCCGAGACTGACGCGATGGAGCGAACCCCCGAACAGACGATGCGTGCGACGTTCGCGCGGTACCTGACCGAGGTCGGCCCCGATGCCCCGACGCTCTGCGAGGGGTGGACCGCCGAGGACCTCGCCATCCACATGGTGCTCATCGAGCGTCATCCCGAAGCGTGGCTGGGGATCCCGATCTCCGACCGCATCACGCGGACTCGGGGCTACTTCGACGGGCTCGTGCAGCACGAACGCGACCGCCCGTGGGGCGAGCTCGTGGAGCGCGTCGAGGTCGGGCCCACGCGCGGCCCGCTCGCGAACCCGACCTTCCGGAACCACATGATGTTCCGCGAGTACACGGTGCACGCCGAGGACGTCCGCCGCGCCAACGACCTTCCCGCGGCCGACGCCGGACCCGACGTGCGGGAACGGACGTGGGGCAAGGCGCAGGCCTTCGCGCGCTTCGTCCGCACCGACGGTTCGCACGGCCTCGAGATCGCGGAGCCCGGCGGCCGGGTGCATCAGGTCCGCAAAGGTGCGACCACCGCGCGGATCACGGGGGAGCCCATCGAGCTGTTGCTCTTCGCCTTCGGTCGGACCGCCGTCGAGGTCGACGTGAGCGGCGATCCGGACGCGGTGGCGGGTGTCGCGGTCCGCGCCGGGGGCGCGGGCGCGTTGCCGCGCCCACGGCTAACGTGACAGTGTTGTCAACTTCGGTGGGGGCACCTGCCGTCAGGCCCGGGGGAACTGCATGAACGTCGACGACCTGATCCTCGTGAGCGTGGACGACCACGTCATCGAACCTCCGACCATGTTCGACCAGCACATCCCGGAGAAGTACCGCGACCGCGCGCCGCGCGTGCTCACCGACGACGACGGCACGGAGTACTGGCAGTTCGGCGACGAGCGCGCGCCCTACATGGGGCTGAACGCGGTGGCCGGGTGCCCGCCCGAGGAGTACGGGCTGAACCCCACCCGCTACGACCAGATGCGCGCGGGATGCTGGGACATCGACGAGCGTGTCCGCGACATGAGCGCCAACGGTGTGCTCGGCTCGCTCAACTTCCCGACCTTCCCGCACTTCTGCGGTCAGCTGTTCGCGCGTTGCCCCGACAAGGACCTCGCCATCGCGGTGGTGCGTGCCTACAACGACTGGCACATCGACGAGTGGTGCGGTTCCTACCCCGGCCGCTTCATCCCGTGTGCGATCACCCCCTTCTGGGACCCCCAGCTGATGGCCGACGAGGTGCGTCGCATCGCGGCGAAGGGCGCCCACGCCGTCACGTTCTCGGAGAACCCCGAGAAGCTCGGGCACCCGAGCCTCCACAGCGATCACTGGGACCCGTTCTGGGCCGCGTGTCAGGACACCGGCACGGTCGCGTGCCTCCACATCGGCTCGTCGTCGTCGCTGCTGCTCACCGCGACCGACGCACCCGCCGACGTCATGATCTCGATCACGCCGATGAACTCGTTCCTCGCGCTGAACGACCTCATGTGGACGCCAATCTTCAAGAAGTTCCCCGAGATGAAGATCGCGATGTCGGAGGGCGGGATCGGTTGGATCCCGTACGCGCTCGAGCGCATGGACTACGTGTTCGAGCACCACCACGCGTGGACGGGTGCGGAGTTCGACGGCCTGCGGCCGAGCGACGTGTACCGCCGCAACATCATCACGTGCTTCATCGACGACGCGAGTGGGCTCGAGCAGCGCCACCGCATCGGTGTCGACGCGATCACGTGGGAGTGCGACTACCCGCACTCCGACAGCACGTGGCCCAACTCGCCCGAGCTGCTCTCCAAGGCGCTGGCCGACATCCCCGACGACGAGATCGACAAGATCACGCACCTCAACGCGATGCGCGCGTTCCAGTTCGACCCGTTCTCGGTGCGCGCACGCGAGCAGTGCACCGTCGGTGCGTTGCGCGCCGAGGCGGCCGATGTCGACACGTCGATCCGCAGCCTCGGACGCAAGAACGAGGGCGGGATGATGGCAAGCCAGCTCGCGTCGATCGCGCGTCCCGCTGCGCTCGACGAGTAGAACGCGCGCCGCGTGAAGGCCGCGGTGTACCACGGGCCACGTGACGTCCGGATCGAGGACGTGCCGGAGCCCGAACCCGGTCCGGGCGACGTGCTCGTGGAGGTCGCGCGCAACGGGATCTGCGGCAGCGACCTGCACACCTACCTGGGCTCGGGCGCGGCGAACCTCCACCTTCCCGGCATCGTGCTCGGTCACGAGTTCGCGGGGACCGTCCGGGCCGTCGGGCGTGACGTCGACGACCTCGCGGTCGGTGCCGTGGTCGCGGTCGCTCCGATCGAGTGGTGCGGCGAGTGCGCGCCGTGTCGCGAGGGGAAGGTGAACCTCTGCCGTCGCGGAGGGATCTACGGCGGGTTCCGCCTCCCGCTCCACGGCGGGCTCGCGCCGCTCGTCACGGTGTCGCGTCGCGCCGCGTTCTCGGTTCCCGAGTCGCTCGATCCGGTGAGCGCCGCGCTCACGGAACCGGTCGCGGTCGCGGTGCACGCGGTCCGGCGTGCACCACGCACACTCGGCGCGACGGTGGTCGTGCTCGGTGCCGGGCCGATCGGGCTCGCGGTGCTGCAGGCGGTTCGCGCAGCCGGCGCGAGCACCACGATCGTGTCGGAACCCTCCGCGGCGCGACGTGCGCGCGCGGCCTCGTTCGGCGCGTCGCTCGTGCTCGACCCCCGTACCGACGACCTCCGTGCCGGGGTGCGCGACCTCGTGCCCGC
>DASUMF010000179.1:0-18111 GCA_036277835.1 Acidimicrobiia bacterium | reverse complement strand
TTGCCCCGCGCGTGCACGGCCAGCACCGCCTTGCGCCCCTCGAGGTCGGGGCGGTCGACGACGATCTGGCGGTCGAACCGACCGGGGCGGAGCAACGCGGGGTCGAGGATGTCGGGCCGGTTCGTCGACGCGAGGAGGATCACGCCCTGCTTCTGGTCGAAGCCGTCCATCTCCACGAGGAGCTGGTTGAGCGTCTGCTCGCGCTCGTCGTGACCGCCACCGACGCCGGCCCCGCGGTGCCGACCGACCGCGTCGATCTCGTCGACGAACACGATCGCCGGCGCGGCCGCCTTCGCCTGCTCGAAGAGGTCGCGCACGCGAGAAGCGCCGACGCCCACGAACATCTCGACGAAGTCGGACCCACTGATCGAGAAGAAGGGCACCCCTGCCTCACCGGCGACCGCCTTGGCGAGGAGCGTCTTGCCGGTGCCGGGCGGCCCGAAGAGCAGCACGCCCTTCGGGATCTTCGCGCCCATCTCCTGGAACTTCGCGGGGGACTCGAGGAACTCCTTGATCTCCTCGAGCTCCTCCACCGCCTCGTCGAGACCCGCGACGTCGGCGAAGGTGATCTGGGGCTGGTCCTTGGCGACGAGCTTGGCCTTCGACTTGCCGAAGCTCATGACGCCGCGGCCGCCACCCTGCACCTGGTTGAGCACCCACATCAACACCAACGCGAGGAGCACGAAGGGCAGCAGGCCGACGAGCAGGCTGAGCCACGGACTCGTGTCCTGGTGGTCGGTGTCGACCTCCTTCACGCCGCTGTCGACGATCGCGGTCGTGAGCTCGGCGGTGTACCGGTCGGGGAAGTCGACGGTGTACTCCGTGCCGTTGTCGAGCTCCCCGGTGACCGTGTGGTCCTGGTCGTGGATCGTCGCGGTCGCGACCGTGCCCTGGTCGAGCTTGTTCGTGTACTGGTCGAGGGTGAGCTGCTGCGCGTCGGATCCGCCGGTGACGGCCCGGAAGGCGAAGAAGGCGACGATCGCCACGGCGACGGCGACGACGACGGCGCTGCGGCGCAGCTTGCTCACGACAACTCCGAGGGGAAGACGGCCGTGCCAGCGTAGCGACCACGCTGGGATTGCCTTCCCCAGACGCCTCCGTGGCTGAACGGCGGAGCCGCCTCCGTGGCTGAACGGCAGAGCCGGTCAGTCGTGGTCGACGCCGGTGTACTGCGCCACGAAGGGCAGGTTGCGATAGCGCTCGTCGATGTCGAGGCCGTACCCCAGCACGAACTCGGGCGGGATGCGGAAGCCCACGTACTTCAGGTCGAGCTCGACCCGTTGCAGCCCTTCCTTCACCAGGAGGGCGCACACCTCGAGCGACGCCGGGTCACGTGCAGCGAGGTTCTTGCGAAGGTACGCGAGCGTCAGCCCGCTGTCGACGATGTCCTCGACGATGATCACGTCGCGGCCACCGAGGTCGAGGTCGAGGTCCTTGATGATGCGCACCACGCCGCTCGAGCGCGTGGCCGACCCGTACGACGACACGGCCATGAAGTCGAACTCGACCGGCAGGTCGATGGCCCGCGAGAGGTCGCTCATGAACACGAACGCGCCCTTGAGCACGCCGACGAGGAGCGGCGGGCGGCCGGCGTAGTCGGAGGTGATCTCCTTGCCCAGCTCGGCGATGCGGTCGCGGAGCTCGTCTTCGCTCACCACCACGCGACCGATGTCAGCGTGTTCGACCACGGGGGGAACCTAGCGCGGCTCGACGAGCAACTGCCCGCCGGACCGCCGCACGACGCGCCCGCCCGCGAGCTCGGTGGCGCGCACGGACCCATGGGCGACCTCGAGGACGCGAGCCACCTCGGCGCGAGACGGGGGCGGTGGCCCGAGCCACCGGCGCACCGCGCGCTGCGCGAGCACGGGAGGCAGCTCACGCAGCGCACGGGCCGACGTGGTGCTGTCCGGCCACGCGGCGACCGCGAGCTCGTCGAGGAACGCCGACTCCTCCCGCATGATGTCGGCCTGCCGCGCGAGCACCGGCACGAGATCGCGCCCCGCCACGTCGGTGAGCAACGGAAGCACGTCGCGCCGGACGGCGACCCGACGGAACGCGGGGTCGTCGTTCATCGCGTCGCGCGCGACGGGCAGGTGCAACGCCGCGCAGATCGCATGGGTGTCGCTGCGTCGCATCGCGAGGAGCGGACGTACGAACTCGTCGCGTTGGTATGCCATGCCGGCGAGACCGGATCCGGCCGCGCCGCGCATCAGGTTCAACAGCACCGTCTCCGCCTGGTCGTCCTGCGTGTGCCCGAGCAGGACGACCGACGACCGGGTGTCGACGCGCGCGCGCCGCAATGCCTCGGCGCGTGCATCGCGCGCGCGCGCTTCGAGGTTCCCGCCCGGCTCGACGAGCACCGGCGCCAGCACGAACCGCGCACCGAGCTGACCGGCCACCTCCTGCACCAGCGCCGCGTCGTCTGCGTGCTCTGCTCGGAGGCCGTGGTCGACGTGCACGGCGACGGGATCGAGGTCGGCGTCGCACGCGAGCGCGAGGAGGGCGACGGAGTCAGGGCCGCCCGAGCACGCCACCACCACGGGCGGCGCGAGGCCGGAAGCGTCGAACCGGGCGTGCCCGCGCCACGGAGCGAGCGCGTCGTTCCGAGCGCCTCGCGACACGGCTCAGGCGCCGACTCGCTCCAGCCACGCGGGCGGATCACGCAGCTCAGCGGAGGTCGGGAGCCACTCGGGACCGCGCCAGGCCGCATCGACGGCGCGCGGACCGGCCTCGCGCTCCACCTCGGCGATGAACGCTTCCCCGACCTCGTACTGGCGCATCTTCGACTCGAGCCCGACGATCTTGTGGAACATCGCGATCACGCCGGTGCTCTGACGACGCGACTGCAGCACCCGGGCCATCCGCGCCTGACCGGACACGTACTCGCGCCCGAGCCGGTTCATCACGCTGTTGCCGTGGCCCTCGAGCAGCGACATCAACGCCTGCACGCTGGCGAGCGCCCCGCGCTGCTCCTCGCTCGCGAGCAGGGCGACGAGGCCGCCGTCGTCGAGCGGGTTGCGACCCCCGCGCATCTCCTCGGCGGCGCGCGTGAGCGCCTGCACGAGCCGTCGCGGATCGGGGTCGATCGACGCGAGGGACGCGTCGACGAGCGACAGGTAGTAGGGCTTCAGCCACGGGACCCCGGTGAACTGCGCACGATGGGTGCACTCGTGGATCGCGATCCAGAGGCGGAAGTCGCGCGGGCGGAACGCGAAGCGCTTCTCGAGCGCCAGGATGTTGCCGCCCACGTAGTACACGGCATCGGCGTCGTCGTCGTCCTCGTCGAGCACGAGGAGGTCGTACTGCCCGAGCACGCGTTGCGCGAGGTAACCGAGGAGCACGCCCGTCTCCGTGCCGGCGACCCGACGGCCGATCGGCGCGGCGCGACTCGCGGCCATGCGCTCACCGACCCGAGCCGTGAGCGGAGCGAGGAGGCGCCGCATCGACCGCACGTTGGCCGAGACCCACGAAGCACGGTCGACGACCACGGCGCGCGCCGGGGACGGCGCGACCAGACCGGTGTGCTCGCCGACGAGCGCCTCGGCCTGCGCGGTGAGGAGACGGAAGTCGTCGCGCAGCGACTCGGCGAGGTAGGAGGCAGCCAGCGGCTCCCGTCCCGCGACCCGCCGGGCGACCTTCTCGGCCAGTGCCCAGTCGAGCGGATCGAACGCCGGGTCGGCGGTGGGGGTCGGCGGGGCCGGCGCGGCGGTCATCCCGTGGTGGTCACGTGACCGGCCGACCACGCCGCTTCGGACGCAGGACCTTGATGTAGTACCCGATGCCGATCGCGATGAGCAGGCCGATGAAGCTCAACACCAGGAGCGGGCCGACCCAGTAGAACCACTTGTAGTCGTCGTCGGCGAGGATCGGGGTCGCACCCGCAGGTGCCGCGAGCGCGGCCACCACGGTGGCGGTGACGACGAGAGTGGTGAGGCAACGGCGCACGGTCGACACGACGGGCTTCTCCGGGAACGGGCTCGGCGGGACTGGACTCGGCGACATCGTAGGGCGACCGGTCGGCCCAACTCGCTACTCGCGGGGCCGGCGGATCAGTCGTCGAGGTGCTGCTCGTCGAGCGCTTCGGCGATCCGCTGGCGCAGCTCGTCGGGGACCTCGTCACGGCACTTCGCGGAGATGACCTGGCGCAGCTCGAGCTCGAAGTCGAAGCCCTGGGCACACGGCGGGCACTTGTCGAGATGCCGGCGGATCGACCAGCGCCGATAGACGGTGAGCTCGCCGTCGAGATATCGGTACACCCGGTAGCTCGCCTTGTCGCAGTCCATCGCTCGCTTATCCCCCCGCGCCTGCGGTCTCGGGAGCCGGCATGTCGTGGTGCTCCTCCGGCCGAGAATCGGGACCGGAGCCGTTCGTGGACTCGGCGGGAGTGCTGTCGTCCACGCTGTCGTCGATGTCGTCGCCCGTGTCACCGGGGACGAGGCCGTGTTCGCGACCGAACTGCCACAACCGCTGCTGGAGCTGCTTTCTTCCGCGATGCAGGCGGCTCATCACTGTGCCGATCGGCACATCCATGATCTCGGCGATCTCCTTGTAGGAGAAACCCTCGACGTCGGCGAGGAGGACCGCCATGCGGAATTGCTCGGGTAGCGCCTCGAGCGCCTCCTTCACCATGGCGTCGGGCATCGCGTCGAGCACCTCGGTTTCCGGGGTGCGCCCGGCGTCGGCGGCCTCGAGCCCACCCAAACGTCGGTAGAGGTAGAAGTCCTCGGCGTCGTCGAGCTCGACCTCGTCGGGGCGTCGCTTCTTCGACCGGTACGAGTTGATGAACGTGTTCGTCAGGATCCGGTACAGCCACGCCTTGAGGTTCGTGCCCTCCTCGAAGCCGCCGAAGCCTCGATAGGCGCGCAGGTACGTCTCCTGCACGAGGTCCTCCGCGTCGGACGGGTTGCGGGTCATCCGCAACGCCGCCGAGTACAACGGCGACATGTAGGGCATCGCGAGCTCGGCGAACCGGGCCTGATCGGCCATGGGTCCAGGGTACTCAGGCCTGCAAGCCGGCCCTCATGCGTGGGCGAGCGATCAGCGAGCGCTGCGGGCAGCGAACGCCTCGCGCGCGTCGGCGAGGTCGTGCAGCAGGCGGTCGATGTGACCGGGCCCGTGCGGACGCTGGAAGTAGTAGCCCTGCGCGAGGTCGAAGCCCGCGTGACGCAGTCGCTCGGCCTCGTCGCCCGACTCGACGCCCTCGGCGAGGACGCGGATGCCGAACAGGTGGACCAGCTTCACGATGCCCTGCACCACCTGGCTCTCGCGTTCGCCGTCGAAGCAGCGGTCGATGAGCTGACGGTCGACCTTCAGCACGTCGATCGGGAACGCTTCGAGCGCGACGACGGACGAGAGCAGCTCGTCGGTCGTGCGGATCGGCAGCTCCGAAGCGTCCGCGCCGAACCTCTCCTGGCCGGCCTGCGAGTCGCCAGGACGCGCGTGCGTGGTGCCGAAGTCGTCGACGACGATCTGCGCGCCAGCACGCTTCAGCGCCTCGACGCGGGCACGTGCTGCCTCCACGGCGACCAGGAGCACCGGCTCCGACACGTCGAGCGCGATCGCACCGGGTGGGAGCGCGTGCTTGGTTCGCAGCTCGATCACGCGGTCGACGAGCGCGTCGTCGAACTCGTCGGGCGCGACGTTCACCGACACGGGGAAGATCCATGTGGCGAAGCGACGGCGCCAGGTCGCGGCTTGTCGCGCGGCCTCGTCGAACACGAACAGCGAGATGGCGTGGCGCAGCTCGGGGTCGTGGACGTGCGGGAGGAATGTGCCGGCCGCGATGACGTCGCCCTCGTGGCGCCAGCGCAGGAGCGCTTCGACTCCACCGAGCGATGCGTCGTGGAGGTCGACGACCGGCTGGTAGTGCAGCAGGAGACCGCCGCTCACGAGTGCCTGGCGCAGCTCACCTTCGACGTCGGGAAACGGTGTCGACAACGCGCGGCCCTCCGCTTCGCATTCGTCTTTGCACCATCTGCCCGTCGTCAGATCGGCAGATCGCCGGCTCCGCTTGAACGCGCGGGACCGGGGGCGAGCGAGACGTACCCGGCGCAGCTGCGGCGTTCAGCTCCCGCTCTCGACCTCGAGGTCAGCGAGGCGCTTCGCCATGACGGGGAGCAGCTTCTGGGAGATCTCGGGCACCTCGGCCATGAGTCCGGCGAACTCACGTTGCCCGATGACCTCGAGCTTCACGGGGATCTTGGCCACCACGGTGGCGGTGCGGGGACGGTGGTCGAGCAGCGCGATCTCGCCGATGTAGGTGCCCGGACCTCGCGTGGCGATCACATGGTCGCCGCGTCGGACCTCGACTTCGCCGTCGAGCACGATGATGAACTCGTGACCCGCCTCGCCTTCCTTGGTGAGCACGGCACCCGCCGGCTCCTCGAGGTACGTGGAGAGCTGAGCGACCAGACGGAGCTCCTTCTTCGAGAGCCCTTCGAACAGGGGCACGCGCGCCAGCTGCTCCTCGATCCGCTCGTGACGATCCGCCATTCCACTTCCCCCACATCCGAACGCTGCGACAGACGGCAGTCTGCCCCATTTCGGAGGTCGCCTGCTCGTCATCGGCGGAACTGATCACCGGTGACAGCAGCGCGCGTCCTGGGTACGATCCGCACGTGCCAGGACCAGGCTCGTCGGGGCTGCGGTCGGTTGCGTCGAGGCTGCCCGAGCGTCTCCGCGACCACAACCTCACGCTGGTCGCCGCCGGGGTGGCGTTCTACTCGTTCCTGGCGTTCGTGCCTGCGCTCATCGCGTTCATCTCGATCTACGGGTTGGTCGGGGATCCCCACGACGTGCAGCGCCAGGTGAAGGACGTGGCCTCCGCGCTGCCGAAGGAGGTGCAGTCCTTCCTCGTGTTCCAGCTCTCGTCGATCATCAAGGCGAACAGCGCGAGCGTGTCGATCACCCTCGTCGTCGCGATCGTGCTGGCGCTGTGGAGCGCGTCGGGCGGCATGGCGGCACTGATCACCGGCATCCACGTAGCGCTCGAGAAGGACGAGCCGAAGGGCTTCGTCGTGAAGCGCGGCAAGGCGCTGGCCTTGACCTTGGCGGCGATCGTGTTCCTGAGCATCGTGATCTTCCTGATCGCCGCGCTCCCGCCGCTCCTGTCCGATCTCGGTACCGGTGCGCGGGTCGCGTTCAACGTGTTGCGGTGGCCCATCCTCGCCGCGGTGATGATCGGCGGGATCGGTCTGCTCTACCGGTTCGCAGTGAAGGACGGCGTGCATCCGAAGCTCGGGATCGTCACACCGGGCGCGGTGGTCGCCATGCTCGGCTGGCTCGTCGTGTCGGCGTTGTTCGCGGTGTACACCGCGAACTTCTCCAGCTACAGCAAGACCTACGGCGCGCTGGCGTCGATCGTCGTGCTGTTGCTGTGGCTCTGGCTGAGCTCGTTGCTCGTGCTCGTCGGCGCGGAGGTCGACGGCATCAGCGAGTCGAGTCGAGCGTGATCGGCGACCCGACGGGGTACTGAGTCGCCCGTGAAGTTCCGGACCAGGGGAACCATCGACACGAGTCAGGTGTCGGACCGGCGCGGGATGGGCGGCGGCATCGGCGTCGGGCGTGGCGTGGCCTACGGCGGGGGTGGCATCGCGGGGATGATCGTCCTCGTGGTGGTGCTGCTCCTGAACAACGGGCTAGGAACGGGCGGCGGCGGTACGAGCTCGAACGCGTTCGACGGCGCGGGCGAGCTGTCGACCAATTGCCAGACCGGCGCGGATGCCAACCAGCGCACCGACTGCCTGGTCACCGCGGTCGTCAACTCCGTGCAGGAGTACTGGTCGGGCGCGGTGCAGGGCTACGCCCCGGCGTCGACGGTCCTCTTCGACGGCCAGGTGTCGACCGGCTGCGGCGTTGCCGACTCGTCCGTCGGGCCGTTCTACTGCCCTGCCGATGGGCAGGTGTATCTCGACCTCGGGTTCTACGACGACCTGCGCACCCGCTTCGGCGCACAGGGGGGACGGTTCGCCGAGGCCTACGTCGTGGCCCACGAGTACGGACACCACGTGCAGGATCTGGTCGGCACCGAAGCCAAGGTCGGCAGCGACCGTGAGGGGCCGAAGTCGGCGTCGGTGCGGTTGGAGCTGCAGGCGGACTGCTTCGCCGGCGTGTGGGCGGCCCACGCCGTCGACACGTCGCTGATCGCCGAGATCACACCTGCCGACATCACCGATGGGCTCGACGCGGCTGCGTCCGTCGGCGACGACCGCATCCAGCGCGCCGCGACCGGCCAGGTGAACCGCGAGTCGTGGACGCATGGCTCGTCGAAGCAGCGCCAGCGCTGGTTCTCGACCGGGTACCAGACCGGCGACCCGAACGAGTGCGACACGTTCGCCGCCGACGCGCTCTGAACAAGCGTGGACAACGGGCAAAGGGTTGGCAAAGCGCCTGCCAAGAAACCCCTCAGACCGCTCACACCGGTCAAGTCGCCTGCCGATGCATCCCCCAACGGCCGATGCCGGTCGTGACCCGGGCCGTCGGGGGCGCTCGTGGAACCTACGCATGTCCAACCTGAACCGTCGGCGTCGGGTCGCCCGTCGCACCTGCGCCTCGGCGAGATCCTCATCCGGCGCGGCCACATCGACCAGGACGACCTGGCGCTCGCGCTCTCGCAGCAGGACCTCGACGATCACGACCTGCCGGTCGGCCGGCTCCTCGTCGCGCTCGGCGCGATCAGCGACGAGACCCTGACGAACGCGCTCAGCGAGCAGTCGGGATTGCCGGTCGTCGACCTCGACGCGCTCACGCCCGATGCCGACCTCCTCGGGCGACTCTCGAGGGAGGTCGCACTGCAACTCGACGTGCTGCCGTTGGAGCAGCGTGAGGGCGCGGTGGTCGTGGCCGTGGCCGAACCACCGACTCGCGAGCTGCGCCGAGAGATCGGTCGTCGGTTGGGCGCGCGGGCACAGGTCGTGTTGGCCACGCCAGCGGCGTTGCACCGCGCGATCGATCGCGCGTTCCCTGCCGAGTCGAATCGCGCGCTCGCGCCCTCGGCGTCGGAGCCGCTCGACCTGATCCCCTCGACCGGGGTGCGGTACGAGGTGGGGACGTCGGACGAGGTGGCGCGGATCGGCGGTCGCGCTGCCGGGCGGCCCGCGCTCGAGCCCGTGCCCGAGGCACCGGATCGGATCCTGGAGTGGCTGGTGACGTCGGCGGTCGAATCCGGCGCACGGTCGGTGCACGTCCTCACCCAGCCCGAGTGCGTGCTCGTGCGCGCCCGCGTCGGACGTGACATGCGCGACCTCGTCGAGCTGCCCGAGCCCGCGGGCAGCATGCTCGTCTCGCGCCTCTTCCGATCCTTCGGGCTCACCGCCGAGAAGGGAGCGCCGCAGCGGGGCACTTCGTCGAACGGGCGCCGAGGCTTCGGCCCTGCCCTCGCGCTCGAGGCGGCGCCGACAGCACACGGGCTGAGCGTGCTCGTTCGGCCGCTCGAGCCGGAGCCCGCGTTCGACCAGGAACCTCCGAGCCTCGACGTGATCCGGGGTCACCTGGCGCGTGTCGTGGTCGACCAGGGTCGGGGGCTCGCCGTGCTGCTCTGCCGCGAGCGGGAACTGCGGCGGACGCTGCTCCGTCGGCTCGCGATCGACCCCCTGATGCGCGCGCGCAACGTGGCGACCGTCGACGTCGTGTGCGAGGTCGCGCTTCCGCGCATGAGCCAGCTCTCGTCCGGGATGCACCGTGGCCAGGCGGACGCCATCCGCTCCGCCCGAGCCCTCGATCACGACGTCGTGCTCGTCGACGTCGAGCCCGGTGACGACGAAGCGCTGCGCGCGGTCGTGAACGCGGGGATGGAAGACGCGGCGGTGATCGCGGGTGTCGAAGCAGACGCTCCTCGCGCGATCACCGAGCTCTGCGCCTCGGTGCCGTCCCCGTTCCTCGCGAGCGCACTCGACCTCGTGCTCTGCGTCGACGCCACCGGCCTCACGAGCGCCGTCACGCTCACCGACGAGATCCGCGAGCACTTGCTCGACGGTGACGGCGGACAGGCACTGATCGCGACGATCGACGCGGCAACGGCGGGTGTCGACCTCGGGTGAGGCGACGTACGCCGACCGCGGCTCAGTCGGCGGGGAGCGCGAGCACCGGGTCGACCGGGAGACCGTGGATGCGCACCTCGAAGTGCAGGTGCGGACCGGTCGACATGCCGGTGGAGCCCACGAACCCGATGACCTCACCCGCGTCGACCTGCTCGCCGACCCGGACCGACAGCCCGCTCTGGTGCGCGTAGAGGGTGGCCAGCGAGTCACCGTGGTCGATGACGACGCAGTAGCCGTAGCCGTCGCAGTCGCCCGCCTTCACCACCACGCCGGCGGCGGCCGCGTGGATCGGTGTGCCTGCGCTCGCGGCGAGGTCGTACCCAGGGTGGAAGCCCGCACCACCGCTGAGCGGGTCGTTGCGGAGCCCGAACGGCGAGCTCAGCGCGGCGCCGGGGATGGGTTGCCCGATCGCCCCGAGCGCGTCCGGTTCGGGCTGGTCCGCCTGGACGACGGCGAGGATGGCGGTGATGCCGTCGGGCCGGGCGCGCACCGCGTTCGATCCCAGCTCCCGTTCGATCGCCGACTCCGCGTCGTTGCGCTCGGCCAGGGCATCGGCGACGGCCTGCGACTGTGCCGCCAGGCGCGCGGTCGAGTCGGCGAGCGCGGCTTGGGCCTGCACGCGGGCGCGCATGGCGTTCTCGCGCTCGGCCTCGAGACGACGACTGAGTGCGCGGACTGCCGGCGTGGCGCTGTCGTTGCGGGCCGGGACGACGTCCGCGAGGCGGAGGATCGCGCGCGTGACCGCCGTGCTCTCCGCCGCTCGCGCCGCCGCGAGCGCGTCCTTGTCGATCGCGACCTGCGCGGCGAGACCGACCAGCGCGAAGCGGCGGAGTGCGTACAGGTCGGTGGCGGTCTGGAGGTCCTGGACGAGTGCGCGTTGGTGGCTCGTCAACGCACCGAATTCGGGCCGAGGAACGAGCGCCTCACCCGCGTCGAGCGTGCCCGCCTTGGCTTCGGGATCGGCGCTGGCCGACGGCGTCGACGTGGTCGTGGTGTCGGGGCCCGGCTCGGTGGTGGTCGTGGGCTCCGGCGCGGGTTCCGTGGTGGTCGTGGGCTCCGGCACCGGTTCCGTGGTGGTCGTCGGTTCCGTGGTGGTCGTGGGCTCCGGCGCCGGTTCGGTGGTGGGCGTCGGCTCGGTGACCCCGGCGACCGCGGGGAGCGACGGGAGCGCCGCGGCGCCAAGACTCATCGCCGACACGGCGGCGGCGAGCGCGATCATGCGCGGCGAGGGACGGCGACGCCTGACTGCGACCTCCGTGTGCAACTCCGCCACGCCTGCCCCTACCTCGACATCGGAAGGCGCCAGTATCTCAGGGCCACCGGTCGAGTGCCATGCAATGCCGCGAACCCCCATCGGCGCGGACCCTCCTGGTGCAAGCCCGGGGAACGTGCCGAGCAGTCCTGACCGGGGGCGCTAGGCCAGGAACGGCTCGACGAGCGCTCGGAGCACGTCGGCGCGTTGCATGACCTCCGTGTGGCGGGTGGCAGGCAGCACGGCGAGCCGGCAGTCGGGGAACAGGTCGAGCATCTCGGCGGCGTGATCGAGGCGGACGAAGTCGCGGTCGCCGATCACGAGGAAGGTCGGTGCCGTGATGCTGCGAATCTCTTCGGCACTCCAGCCGGCGAAGTCGTGCACGACCGGCTGCATCCGCTCGAGGAACGGGAAGAAGTCGTCCGGGTTCGGTGCGACTGCCTCGTAGTCGGCCTGCCAGCGAGCGAACTCCTCGTCCGTCGGCAGCCGGGGGTCGTCCTGCTCGGGCGCCGTGATCTCGGGGTGATAGCCGTCGGGCCGGATGTTCGAGGCAGCCAGCACGAGGCGCCGGACCTTGGCCGGATGGCGGAGGGCCAGCCCTGTGGCGGTGAGGGCGCCGAGGCTGAAGCCCCACACGTCGACCGGCCCGCCTCCCGCGATGCGATCCACCAGCTCGGCGACGTCGTCGGCGAATCGTTCGATCGACATCGCCCGCCCGGTGTCCGGCGTGTGGCCGTGGCCCTGGAGCTCGACGCCGATGACGCGACGGCCGCGCGTCAGCCACGGGAGGACGGCGCCGAAGCTTCGCTCGAACGTGTTGATGCCACCGTGGAGGGCGACGAGCGGGGGCCCGTCGGCGTCGCCACGCTCCTCGTACCAGAGGGGGACGCCGTCGATCGTCTCGTGTGTCATGGTCCTCGAACGCTAGTGGCGACGCCGACGCAACGAACCCAGGATCTCGCGCGCCAGACCTGACCAGGTCGCGGTCAGGTCTGGAGGTCGCCGACGGCGTCCGCGAGCGCTTCGAGCTCGGCGCGCCACGATGCCGGCGCCTCGAGCGGCCGCAGGACGAACTTCGAGAAGCCCACGTCGAGGAATTGCTCGAGCAGTGCGCGCAGCGCGGAGGGGCCGACGGGCACGAGCTCTTCCACGGCGTGCCCGCGCCCGCGCGACGCGATCCGAGCGACGGCTTCGGGTGCGAGGCGGGCACGCGCGTACCCGACGCTCACGCCGAAGTGCTCAGGACTGATCGCGCGACCAACGCCTGCGGCCGCGTCGTCGATCACGCGTCTGCCTTCGGCGGCTTCCGCGGGCGTGCACAAGCTCGGGAGCCAGCCGTCGGAGAGGCGGCCGCAACGCTCCAGGGACGCGCGTGCCATGCCGCCGAACCAGAACTCGAGCGGCCGCTGCACGGGACGTGGCGTGAGTGTGACGTCGACGAAGTCGCCCGCGGCACCGTGGTGCGACACGGTCTCGCCCGCCCAGAGCGCGCGCAGGATCGGCACCACCTCCTCCATCGCGCGACCGCGGGCCTTTGGCGGGACGCCGATCGCCGACGATTCCGGCTCCTGCGTGAGCCCGGGCACGAAGGTGACGAGGAGACGCCCACCGCTCAGCGAGTCGAGCGTCGCGAGCTGCTTCGCGAGGCGGACGACGTTGGTGCCCGGCAGCAGCATCGTGGTGCCGAGCTTGGGTCGGGCGCGGCGGGCAGCTGCCCACGCGAGGCCGACGGTCGGGTCGACGGGAGTGCCGGTGAGCACCTCGGAGAGCCAGAGAGAATCGAAGCCGAGGTCGTCGATCGCGTCGACGATCTCGCCCAGACCGTCAGGAGTCGCCGGCGCGCCACCGGTTCCGACCCCGATCCTGACCTTCACGTCGATCTCCTCACGAGTAGCAGGCGCACGTCGAGTCGCCGAGCGCGATTGAACTCTGGCCTGCTGCGCGCCAACCACACAATGTGCCCGCGGCGTGTCAGGGGTAGTTCGGGCAGGTCTTGCGGCGGGCGCCTTCACCTGAGAGGTAGGTGTGCCATTCCGCTCGCGTGAGGTTCCGGCCGGCCAACGCGCAGAGCTTCGTGCGCCACGTGCCGGGATCGACGGTGAGCAATGCGCCGCTCGTGGGCGTCGACGTACCGATCGCCCGTCCGTCGTGACTGAACACTGCACCGGCTCCAGGAAGGCCCGTCCACAGCGGGCCAATCGCCTCGTGGTGAGCGGCGTCGATCAAGCGCACGTTCGCGGCGGTGTCGTTGACGACGATGCGGCGCCCGTCACGGCTGTACGCCAGCCACGCGATGGGAGCGTTCGTGGCAGGGATGGGCGCACTGGTCGGCTGGAGGGTTCGAGTGTCGTACAGCTGCACGGAACCGTTGTGGCTGATCGCGAGCGTGCGGCCATCGGCACTGAGGTCCATGCCCGCAGCGAGACCATTCGCGCCTCGCACGATCGCAGCGAGATCTTGGGATCGCGGCTCGCGGGTGCGCACACCGCTGAACCGGAACAGGTGCGCGGCGTCCGCTGCGTACAGATCGCCGCCGGGATCGAAGGCGAGCCCGACCACGTAGCTGTCCATCGTGGAGCGGAGGTTCCGGTGGACGAGCCGAGGCTGGTCCGTGGAGACGTCGATGATGGCGATCTCGCCGGCGCGTCCCCCGACGGCGATGGTGCGGAGGTCGTGCGAGAAGACTGCGTAGGCAGTGGGATAGCCGAGGTCGAGCGGAGTCCCGAGCGGGCGTTGCGTGGCGACGTCGAACAGCTGGAACCGTCCGTCACGGTTGACCACCGCGATTCGTCGACTGTCGTCGTAACTCGCAGCGAACGTCGCAGGGAGCACGTAACCGGGGACCTGCGTCCCGGGACCCGGTGTCAGTGGTGCTCCCACCGGGCGAAGCGTCCGCGCATCGAGCAGTGTGACGGAATCTTCGAGGTCCGGTTCCGCGAGGAGGCGCCCGCCCACCATCGGGAAGAGGTAGCTGCGCGCGTCAGCAGCGGCGGTGAAGAGCGCGCTGGCAGTGCGTCGGCTGTCCCAGATCGTGACGGGCCCCGACGGCCCGGACGTGTAGAGCGTTCCGTCGGCGGTGATGAACACCGAGCCGGCGCCGCTCTGCGAACGCATCACCGGTGCGCCCGCCACCGGTCTCAAGCTGTCGGCATCGTAGAGATGGGCGGCATCGCTGCCGCTGACCGCGAGCACCGAACCGTCCGGCGTGTAGGCGCCCTGGCCGTCGATTGGCGACTCGAGTGAGGCCAGCTGTTGGCCGCTCTCGTAACTCCAGATCTGCAGGTTCGGATTGACGCTGCCGACCGCCACACGTGCCCGGACCGGATCGAGCGCGACCGAGAACACCAAGGCTCCGACGTTGATCGGCTGTCCGACCACGGCGCCGGTGCGGATGTCCTGCACTGTCACGAGCCCGTCGGTGCTCCCAGACGCGAGGAGCGCGCCGTCGTTGCTGAAGGCGACGACGCCGACCGGGAGCGGATGAGTCGCGATGCTGAAATCGAGCCGGTCGCCGGTGGCGATGTCGTACAGCACGACCGCACCTGCGACATCTTCGACGCGCTGGTCGTTCAGCGGCCGCTGGACGACTGCGATCCGTGTGCCGTCCGCGCTCAGTGCGATGTCCCTCACCTTGTCGGCTCCCCGGATGTGGAGCATGACGCGCGCGACGTCGCCCTGGTCGTCGATGAAACGGACGCGGTTGTCCGCGGTCGCGACAGCGAGGGTGTGGCCGGGGTCGCCGCTGATGGCGACGACATCTCGGAACGCATACCGCTCGACGAGACGTCGCCGAGCAACGTCCCAGCGTTCGAGTCGGCCGGCGACATTGGCGATGACGTACCGGCCATCGGCGGTCGGCCAGATTCGACCGAATGTGGGGATGGTGACCGGCAGAGTCGCGACGAGCTGTGGGTCGTCCAGCAGGGCACTGAACATGGCGCCCTTCGTCCGCGGGCTCGGATCGATCCGATCGGCTTCGACGAGCAGCAGTGCGCGCAGATATCGGCTCTCCGAACCGAGTTGATCGGATGCCGCGAGGATGCGGTCAACGGTGGCCCGGGTCGTCGCGCGCTGGGCCGCCGCCGCTTCGTCGCCCGCTTCCTGCCGCTGCGCCCAGGCGAAGATCCCTGCGATGAACGCGATGCCGAGCGCCACTGATGTCGCCACGAGCAGCCGACGGAGGCGCCGGTTGGCACGAGCTTGCGCTCGGACACGAGCCGCCTGCGCTCGGACCTCCTCGTCAGCGCGCGCAACGCTCCCATCGAGGAACGCCGCTTCGAGATCGTTGAGCTGCTCGGCGCCACCCTGTCGGCGCCACTCTTCGGCCATTGCGAGTCGAGGACCGCCATACAGCTCCGCATCGGCGCGCTCGAGCACGTCCCAGTCGCGTGACGCGTAGGTGAGGTGCCGATGGATCCGTATTCCCTCTCGATCCTGATCGATCCAGTCCCGGAGCCGCGGCCACTCCCTGATGACCGCCTCGTGGGCAACCTCGACGGAGTCCTGGTCGAGTGTGATCAGCCGGGCGGCAGCCAATTCCTGCAGCACCCGAAGGGTCGCCGGTTCACGACCAGCAGCGATCAGCTCGTCCAGCGCCACTCGCCGTCGCGTGTCCTCGGTGCCGTCGCCCGGGTGCGCAAGCCGAAGGAAGATGTGTCGTGCGATCTGCTGCTCGTCAGGGTCGAACGACGAGTACGCATCCTCCGCCGTCCTGGCGATCGCGCCGAGGACACCACCGGAGTCCAGGTACGCGTCGACCGTGAGCGTGCGCCTCCGCCGGCGCCTCCACGTCTCCAACATCGCGTGGGAGAGGAGCGGGAGGGCACCGGGCTCATCGTCGAGGTCGCGAATGACGAGCTCGCTGAGACCTGGTTCGAGGTGCAGGCCGTTCAGCGCGGCGGGACCGTCGATTGCGGCGAGGAGCTCGGGGACGTCCATCGGCGCGAGGAGCATCGTGCCGTGCTCGAGCGCGCTGCGCAGACCGACGAAGGACGCACAGTGGCCGAAGAAGTCCGCCCGAATCGCGATGGCCACGGTCATCGGGAGTCCGGGTGCTGTCGCCGCGGCAACGATCGCACCGACGAACCGGTCGCGCGCGTTCGCGTCGGGACAGAGCGTGAACAGCTCCTCGAACTGGTCGATGACGAGCGTGAACCGGGCGCCCTGGGGCAAGCGGGCGAGACAGGGGCGGAGCGCGTCGACGAACCGCTCGGGACTCGAGTCGAGTGCGCGCTGGAGGACGTCCGACGATTCGTCGCATGCGGTGGCGCACGCCGCGGCGAGCGCATCCAGAGGAACACCCGTCGGAGTGATCAAGACCGTCGGCCACGTGGCGCTCCCCGGGAGCGCGCCGCTCCGGACCGCAGCGACGAGGCCGGCGCCGAACACGGACGACTTCCCCGATCCCGACGGTCCCACGAGCGCCACGAAATCCTGGCTCCGGAGCCGCGCGACCAGTTCGTCGACGACCGACGAGCGGCCGAAGAAGATCTCAGCGTCGTCAGGACCGAACGCGGCGAGTCCTTTGTACGGTGGGCCGAGGTCTCCGTTCGTTGCCGGCGGCTCGAGCGCGTCGAACACCCCATAGGCGACGACGACCCGCCCGTCGGCGAGGTCGACGACGCCCATCTCATCGAGCACGTAGTCATCGCGACCGTCGACGAGATCGCGCACGAGATCGCTGACCACGATCTCACCGTGCGTGGCGTGCACGCGGAGTGAGCTCGCCACGGCTTCGATCGCGTCGATCGGCATCGCACCGTTGTCCATCTCCGGTTCCCCGGCATGGATCCCGATGCCCGTGCGCACGCCGTCGCGCTCCTGCCGGAGCGCGTCCTGGATGTCGAGCGCGATGCGGACGCATTCGATCGCGCTCGCGAAGGTGACGACGATGCCATCGTCCGACGAGGCGACGACCTCGCCGCCGGCTCGACCGACGAGCTCGCGTGCCTGGGCGGTGCAGGGCGCGGACATGATCGTCACGACGCCCGCACCGCTCTCGCCGCGTCGGACGGCAACATCGAGGCGCACGTCCTGGGTCGCGATCTGCATCTCGAGTGTGCGCAGCTCGGAGCCCGGTTCGATGCCGAGCTCCTCCCCGAGCAGCGCCCGCGCTCGCTGGTAGGTGCGGAGGGCGTCGGCCTGTCGCCCCGACCGGTAGAGCGCCAGCATGAGCATCGCCCAGCGGTGCTCGCGCAGCGGCTCGGCCGAGACCTGGGCCTCGAGCTCAGGGATCATCTCGGCGTGGCGCCCACACGCCAGCGCCGCGGCGACGTACTCCTCAGCGGCGCCATGCGCCAGCTCGGTCAGGCGAGTGGCCTCGGCGCCCGCGACCGAGTCGAGCTCGAGCTCGGGAAATGGTCGGCCACGCCACAACGCTCGCGCCGCGGTGTACGACTCGAGGGCGGCGGCCGAATCTCCGGCCCCGGTTTTCACTCGTGCAACCGCGATCAGGCGTTCGAACCGGTCGGCATCGATGTCGTCGGGCGCGACCACCAGCCGGTATCCGGGCTCACGGGTCTCGATCGCCTGCGACCCCAGGGTCTTGCGCAGGCGGAGCACGTGGTTCTGCACGGTCTTGGCCGCCGAGCGCGGCGGCGCATCACCCCAGACCGCATCGAGGAGCCGGGCCGTACTCACGACCGCACCCCGCGCGAGCACCAGCGCAGCCAGCACTGCCCGTTCCCGACGACCCTCGAACCCGATCGGACCATCCGGTCCGCTCACCTCGAGCGGTCCGAGCACCCCGTAGTGCATGGGGCGGAACGGTACCGCCCCGATCGGTGACGGAGGCCGCGAACGGTGCACCCCTCGAGGCTGGCG
>DASUMF010000178.1:0-4025 GCA_036277835.1 Acidimicrobiia bacterium | reverse complement strand
GGCGTCTCACCACCGGTGTACTTGCGCACCAGCCCGACCTGGTCGGTGGGCACGTAGACCTTGCCGTCCTTGAACTCGAGCCAGAGGTAGTCGCGCTCGATGCCGGCCATTGTGAGCGGCTTCATCTCGAGGTAGCGCCCGACGCCGTGCTGGTAGTGCACGACGTAGTCGCCCGGCTCGAGCGCGTCGTAGTAGTCGACGCCCTTGCGCGCGCCGCGCGCCCGGCGGTGCACGCGTCGTCGGCCCGTGAGGTCGGCCTCGGCGACCAGCGCGAGCTTCACCGACGGGAGGATCACCCCCCGTTCGAGCGGCGCGACCACCAACCGGACCGCGCCGGGGGCCGCGTCGCCGGCCGCCGCGTCGAGGCCTTCACCGGCGAGGATGTCGTGGAGGCGCTGCGCGGACCCGGTGCCTTCGGCCGCGAGCACGACGCGGTAGCCCTCGCCGGCCAACGCACGAAGCCGGCGCGCGAGCGCGTCGGTGTCGCCCACGACGGGGTCGAACGCGGTGGCCGCGACGCGCGGGGAGTCGGGGTTCTCGGGCGTGGAGAGCACCGAGGTCGCGCCGGCCTTCGTGTGCGCGAGCAGGCGGTCGAACTCGAGCGACAACCGCGGCGCCGACGCGTCGACGCGCGCGCCCCAGGTGCCGGCGAGCGTCGCGGCGAGCGAGGCCTCCTCATCGAGCAGCTCCTGGGCGCGATCGCGCATCCGCTTGGGCTCCACGAGCAGGGCGAGCGCGGTGTCGGGGAGCAGGTCGGGCAGCAGGTGCTCGCGCTCGGTGAGCCACGGCAACCACGACTCCATGCCGTCGAACACCTGACCCTCGCCGAGTCGCTCCCACTGCTCGCGACCCCACGGCTCCGTCTGCACCAGCGCCCGGGCGCGCTCGCGCACCTCGTCGGTGGGGAGCAGCTCGCGGGTCGGGAAGATCCACGCCGACTCGACGTCGTGGGTGGAGCGCTGGTCGGCCACCGAGAAGCCGGAGAGGCGCTCGACCTCGTCGCCCCAGAGGTCGATGCGCACCGGGTGGTCGTCGGTCGACGGGTACACGTCGACGATCGAGCCCCGCACCGCGACCTCGCCACGCGCTTCGACCTGGTACTCACGGCGATACCCCGCCGCCACGAGCCGCGCGACGAGCTCGTCGCGATCGAGACGATCGCCGGCGCGCACCACGACCGGCTCCACCACCTCCACGTGGGGGCCCAGCCGCTGCACCAGCGCCCGCACCGGCGCGACCACGACCGTCGGCAGGTGCTCGCCGCCCGTGCGGAGCTTCCACAACACCCGCAGTCGGCGCCCCATGGTCTCGAGCGACGGCGACACGCGCTCGAACGGGAGCGTCTCCCACGCCGGGAACAGCTCGACGTGCTCGGGCCCGAGGAACTGCCCGAGGTCGCGGGCCAGCCGCTCGGCCTCGGCGCCGGTCGGCGTCGCGACCAGGATCGGGCGGCGCGTGGTCGTGGCGGCGAGCGCGGCCACGAACAGGGCCCGCGCCGGGTCGGGGACCGCGACCGTCGGCTCGCGCGCGATCACGGCCCGCAGCGCGGGCTCGCTCGTGAGGAGGTCGGCCAGCGCGCCCAGCGGGGCGTCGGCGCCAGCGTGAGGGGCGGCGGTGTCGGCGGTCGTGGTGGTCGGGCTCAGCTCGGCTCCAGATCGGGTGCAGACGCGACGAAGGCCGGATGCGAAGCCGCACCCGGGGTCACCAGACTACGCGCCGAGGTCGTCGGCTCCCCGCGGGCTCCCGGGGTTCATTGCCCCGTGAGGGCGCATTGCGACGACTGGCGGGGCAATGAATCGGTGGGCGAGGCGCGCGGCGCGGCGCGGCCCGGCGCGGAGCCGGGGGTCAGTTGAAGCGGTTCATGGCGGCGTCGATGCCGTCGGTGGCGATGCACTCGACGGCGTCGGCGGCCTGCTCGAGCGTGACGTCGATCTCGGTGCGCTCGCGCTTGGAGAACTTCTTGAGCACGTGGTCGGCGCCCTGTTCCTTGGAGACGGGTTTGTTCACGCCGATGCGCACGCGCGCGAACGAGTCGTCCTTCAGGTGCGCGACGATCGACCGGAGCCCGTTGTGGCCCGCGAGGCCCCCACCCGACTTGAGCTTCAGTGCCGCGGTCGGCAGGTCGAGCTCGTCGTGGACGATCACGAGTTGCGCGGGCGTCACGCCATAGCGACGGACGAGCGCGACCACCGCCGCCCCGGAGTCGTTCATGTACGTGAGCGGCACTGCCAGCGTGACCAGCCGGCCGTGGATGCGCACGTCGCCGACCCGCGCGCGCTCCTTGCCCTTCTTCAGCTTCACGCCGTGGCGCGCCGCGAGGATCTCGACGGTGTCGGTGCCGACGTTGTGGCGCGTGTGCGCGTACTCGTCGCCCGGGTTGCCCAGGCCGACCACGAGCAGGTCGGACGGCGTTCCTTGGCGCGGCGCGCGCTCGCGGCCGCGCCGCAGCACGCGCTACTCCTCGCTCGAGGAGCCTTCGGAAGCCTCGGCGGCAGGCTCGCCGCCCTCGCCCTCTTCGCCCTCGACCGCTTCGCCCTCTTCGCCTTCGGTCGCGACGCGCGGCGCGGTGACCATGACGAGCACGGTCTCCGGGTCGAGCTGGGCCCCGACGCCTTCCGGCAGCTCGAGATCCGACATGCGCTTCTGGTCGCCGATGCCGAGGTCGTCGACGGCGAGCTCGAGTGCCACCGGGATGTTGCCCGGCATGGCCTCGACCGTGATCGAGAAGACGAGCTGCTCGAGCAGGCCACCGTCACGCACGCCCGGCGCTTCGCCCGTGACGTGCACCGGCACCTCGGCGCTGACCGCGATGTCGCGGCTGATGCGCACGAAGTCGACGTGGAGCAGGTCGCCGCGCGTGGCGTGGCGCTGGATCTGGCGGACGAGCGTGAGGACGTCGTCGCCGTCGACCGCCAGCGAGATCAGCGTGTTGGCGCCGCTTTCCCCCGCGAGGATGTGCCCGAGCTCCCGCGCCGGCACCGTGATCTGGACGGGGTCGTTGCCCAGCCCGTAGACGACGGCGGGCACCTTGCCCTGGCGGCGGATGCGCCCCGACGGGCGAGAGCCGAGCTCGGAGCGCGGCTCTGAGGCGAGCGTGATGTCGGGCATGACGGGAGGGCCTTTCCGAAACGAGGAAGCCAACCATTCTGGTCGCTGGAGCCGTCAACCTCCAAGTCAGAGCGCAATCCAGAGGGCAGGGCGGAGGGCGTTCCGCCGGCCGTCGGTAGGATCCGCGGCCATGAACGGCGGGTCGATCGACGTGGACTACCTCGTCGTCGGCGCCGGTGCGGCGGGGATGGCGTTCACCGACGCCCTCGTCGCCGACTCCGACGCGTCGGTCCTGATGGTCGACCGTCGCCACAGCCCCGGCGGCCACTGGAACGACGCCTACCCGTTCGTCCGTCTGCACCAGCCGTCGGCGTTCTACGGCGTGAACTCACGGAACCTCGGCGAGGACCGCATCGACGAAGGTGGGCCGAACGCCGGCGGCTACGAGCGGGCCACCGCACCCGAGATCTGCAGCTACTTCCAGGCCGTGCTCCGCGACCTGGTCGCGTCGGGCCAGGTCGAGTTCCTCCCCTTGACGACCTGCGCGTCGAACGGATCCGAGCGGGTCCGCACGACCGCCCAGCTCACCGGAGTGGAGCGGGAGATCACCGTGCGCCGCAAGGTCGTCGACGCGCACTACCTGGAGGGCACGATCCCGGCGACGCACACGCCCGCCTTCGCAGTCGACGACGGGGTGCAGTGCATCCCGGTGAGCGAGCTGACCCGCGCGAGTCACCCCGCGGGCGGCTACGTCGTGATGGGCGCGGGCAAGACCGGGATGGACGCGTGCACCTGGCTGCTCGACAACGGCGTCGACCCCGCGGAGATCGCCTGGGTCAAGCCACGCGAGACGTGGGCGCTCGACCGCGCGTACTGGCAGCCACGCGACCAGGTCGGCCGGTTCATGATCGGCTGGGCGGCGAGCATCGAAGCGGCGGCGACGGCGACGTCGATCCCCGACCTGTTCGATCGCCTCG
>DASUMF010000177.1:0-2106 GCA_036277835.1 Acidimicrobiia bacterium | reverse complement strand
GCGATGGGATACTCGAGCATGTAACCGTATCCACCGTGGAGCTGCACGCATCGATCGACGACGCGCTTCTGCAGCTCGCTGCACCACCACTTCGCCTCGGCGGCCTCCTCGACGGTGAGCTCACCCGCGTTGAGCGCCTCCACACACCGATCGACGAACACCTGCGCGATGTCGACCTCGGTGCGCATCTCGGCGAGCGCGAACCGCGTGTTCTGGAACGCTGAGATCGGCTGCCCGAACGCGACGCGCTGCTCGACGTACTCGAGCGTCCAACCGAGCGCGGCCTCGGCGGCCGCGACGCCCGCGACCGCGATCGACATCCGCTCCTGCGGAAGGTTGTCGACCAGGTGTGCGAAGCCCTTGCCCTCGACGCCGAGCAGGTTCTCGACCGGCACCTGCACGTCGTGAAAGAAGAGCTCGGCGGTGTCCTGCGCGTGCATGCCGACCTTCTCGAGGTTGCGGCCGCGCTCGAAGCCCTCCATCCCCCGTTCGATCACGACGAGGCTCATGCCGCTGTGGCGCTGCGTCGGATCGGTCTTGACGGCGGTGATCACGAGGTCGGCGTTGATCCCACTGCTGATGAACGTCTTCGCGCCGTTCACGACGAAGTGATCGCCGTCGCGGATCGCGCTGGTCGACATCGAGGCGAGGTCGGAGCCGATCCCCGGCTCGGTCATGCCGATGGCGGTGATGAGCTCGCCGGAGCAGACGCCGGGGAGCCAGCGCGCCTTCTGGTCATCGGTGGTGAGGGCGAGGAGGTACGGCAGGCAGATGTCGTTGTGCAACGAGAACCCGAGCCCCGCGCCGGCCACGCCAGCTTCCTGCAGCACCTCGTCGAGCACCTGGTTGTAGCGGAAGTCGTCGACGCCGCCGCCGCCGAACTCCTCGGGCACCGCCATGCCGAGGAAGCCGGCCGCTCCGGCCTTCACGAAGAGGTCGCGGGGCACGATGCCCGCGCGGTCCCACTCCTCCTGGAACGGCACCATCTCCCGGTCGACGAAGGTGCGGACGCTGTCGCGGAAGAGCTCGTGCTCGGCGGTGAGGTGGCGGCGGCGCATCGGCGCCACCCTACCGAGGTTCGGCTTCCTCAGGGCTCGGCGGCCTCAGGGCTTGACCGCCTTGATCAGGTTGCGGACCTGGTTCGACGTCCGGATCTCGCCGCGGGCGAGGTAGGCCCCGGCGTTCGCCGCGATCTTGGAGCGGTCGTAGCGGTAATTCACCATCACGCCCAGCGACTCGTCGAGCCCGTAGCCGGCCGGGTTGGCGAGCCAGTTCAGCCGTTCGAGCGAGGCGCCGTTCGACAGGTGGAAGTTGGCGACGGGGTCGCGCGCACGTCCGTCGTGGGTGTCGGTGAGGTACCGGGCGGCCGCCGACATGAGCCCGGGACGGATCCGCTCCGCCGCGGCGCGGTCGTCGAGCCAGCCGATCTCGTCGAGCGCGGCGACGCGCCGGCCGTCGGCGCCCAGGAGCTCGGCCTCCCCCGGGGTGAGGCCACGGGCGTCGAACTGCTCGAGCAGCCACGCCCGGAAGCCGGGCAGCGGCGACAACGTGGCGAACGTCTTGAGCTCGTCGTGGTCGTGTCGAAGGTGGTCGACGACCTGTTTGATGAGCTCGTTGCCGAGGTGGACACCGGCGAGACCGGGCTGTGCCGACGTGATGGAGTAGAAGATCGCGGTGTCGGGGTCGTCGACCGCCTCCTCGCGCTCGAGCAGGTGCGGCAGGTTGTCGGCGAGACCCCGGGTCAACGCCACCTCGACGAACACGATCGGCTCGTTGGGCAGGGCGGGGTGGAAGAACCCGTAGCACCGCTGATCCCCCGCGAGACGGTGCCGCAGGTCGTCCCATCCCTTGATCTCGTGCACCGCTTCGGTCTCGATCAACCGCTCGAGCACCGACGCCGGCGAGTCCCAGGTGATCTGACGCAGTTCGAGCAACCCGACGTCGAAGAGCGTGGCGAGATGGCCGGTCAGCTCGTCGGACAGCATCCCGAGGCTCGTCGCGCGCTCGGGGTGCACGAGCAGATCGGCGCGCAGCTCGACCAGGAACTGCACGCCGTGCGGCAGGCCGGTGACCACGTGGAGGAGCTCGGCGAAGCGCGGCGTGATC
>DASUMF010000176.1:0-2644 GCA_036277835.1 Acidimicrobiia bacterium | reverse complement strand
CACCCGAGGAGCAGCATCACCCCGAGCAGGCACAGCGCGAGCTGCTCGTCCCACCACTCCTCGGTGCTCACGCCTTCCGCCTCGAGCGCGTCGCGGTACGTCTCGATCGCGTCGTCCTTCGAGTGCCCCTCCGGCAGCCGTGCGCAGTTGAGCGCGAGGTAGTGCGCGAGCTCCGCCAGCGGCGGACCGGCGCCGGACACCGACCAGTCGACGAGCACGGTGCGGCCGTCGGGCGCCGAGCCGAGGTTGCCGAGCTTCCAGTCGCCGTGCAGGAAGGCGCGTGGCGTTCCCGCCAGCGCCTCCACCACCGGCCACGGTCGTCCGAGCAGCGGCGCGAGCGCCGTGTGCATCGCCGGGTCGACGACCGCGAGGCGCGCCCAGCCGTCGGCCGCGATGCGCGGCACCTCGGCGGGGTAGCCGAGCGTCGCCTCGCAGGCGAGTGCGGCGGGGAGGAAGAAGAGGTAGCGGTTCTCGAGGGGGAGAAGGCCGACGTCGTCGTGCCAACCCCACGTCGCCGCGTGGATCGACGCCAGGTGCGCCAGGAACCGCTCGTGCTGCTCCAGGGGCAGGAGGGAGCCGTCGGCCGGGACCATCCACGGCTCGACGTCGCGCATCAACACCGCACCTCCGCGGCCATCGCGCGCCGCGCCGACGATCGTGGGCTCGATGCACGGCGGGACGAGCCCGAGCACACCCGACTCCCACACGCGGACCGGCCAACAGCTCACGTCACCGGTCTGGCGCATGATCCAGTCGTCGGCCCGGTCGACGTGCTTCAGCACGAACCGCGCGCCGTCGATCACGACCCGCTCGAAGCGCGCGCCCGACTTCGAGTCGCCGCTCGTCATCGGCTCGCGCGCGCTCGCGCCATCGACGAGCGCGTCGACCGAGGTCGCGAGCGCGAACGCGCCCCTCACAGGCCGCCACCTCCGGAGCTCGAGCACACGATCCCGAGATCGACGAGCACCTGCTGCGGCGCGGCACCACAGCCGACGTTCGCGGCGCCGCTGCCGACGATCTCCCACGAGCCGCCGCCACCGTGCACCAGCACGGTGATCGTGTCGAAGCTGCCGCCCGGCTTCGCGACGAGACGAACGGCAGCCCACGACGGATCGACGGCGGCGAGGCGGCACTCGTCGACCTGCGCGTTGGCAGCAGCGCCGTCGACGCCGTTGTCGATGGCGGCCTTGATGGTCGCACCCTCGGCCCCGCACGGATCAGGCAGCGCGGCATCGGCCGGCGCGACGGTGGGCGTGGTCGTGGCCGGCGCGGCGGTGGTGGCCGGCGTGGTGCTCGACGGCGCAGACGACGACGCCGGCGCGCTCGTGGAGGTCGACCCGGCGGTGGAGGTGTCGGAGGAGTCGTCGCTGGTCAACAGCGCGATGCCGGCGCCCGCGCCGACGAAGAGGAGCACCACGGCAGCGGCGACGAGCAGGCGACGACCCATCGCGACAGTCTCGCGGGTGCGCCCCGCCGGTTGGCTACATTCCGCGCATCACTTCCGACCCGAACCCCGGCACCCCGACGACCGGCTCCGGCTCGTCGCACGCCGACGCGCCCGACCGGGCCGAGGATCTCGCGCTCGCGCTCGCGTTGGCCGACCGGGCCGACGCGATCACGTTGCGGCGGTTCCGCGCCACCGACCTCGTGGTGGAGACGAAGCCCGACCTCACGCCGGTCACGGAGGCCGACCGGGCTGCGGAGGCGTCGTTGCGGTCGTACCTCGCCACGACGCGCCCCGACGACGCGGTCCTCGGCGAGGAAGCCGGTGAGGTGTTGGGCGCCACGGGTGACCGTGCTCGCCGGTGGGTCATCGACCCGATCGACGGCACGAAGGGCTACGCGCGCGGGATCCCGGTGTGGGCCACGCTCATCGCGCTCGAGCAGGACGGCGTGCCGGTGGTCGGCGTCGTGTCGGCACCGGCGCTGGGCGCGCGCTGGTGGGCGGCGAGTGGGTTGGGCGCGCATCGCGACGGCGCGCCGATCGCGGTGTCGGGCGTGGCCCGGATCGAGGACGCGCACCTGGCGTACGACTCCGTGCGGGCGTTCGAGGACGACGGCCGGGCGCCGCAGTTCCTCGCACTGGCGCGTCGGTGCTGGCGCACGCGCGGGTTCGGTGACTTCTGGTCGCACGTGATGGTGGCCGACGGCTCGATCGACATCGCGATCGAGGTCGGGGGCCTTGCCGTGTGGGACCTCGCGGCGCCGATGGTGGTGGTGCAGGAAGCCGGAGGGACTTTCACGGACCTTCGGGGTGTGGCTCGCGCCGACGGGGGCGACGTGCTCGCGACGAACGGGGTGCTCCACGCCGACGTGCTCGCCGCCCTCGCGTTGGATGCGCGCGACGTCAGCTAACCGGGGGCAGCTCGACGACCTCGCCCGGGAACACGAGGTTCACGTCGCGCGACCGCAGGCGCTCGCGGTTCGCGTCGCACACCGCGACCCAGTAGGGCGCGATCTCGTCGTCGGCAACCGACGAGCGTGGCGCGCCGCGAGCGATCGCGACGGCGCGGGCCGCGATCTCCCAGAGGTCGTCGCCGGGAGCGACGACGACCGAGCCCGTCGGACCCGACACGGCCACGGCAGGCGCGGGCGTCGTGGTCTCCGGCACCGTGGGAGCCGAGGTCGGGACGATCGCTGACGG
>DASUMF010000175.1:0-4465 GCA_036277835.1 Acidimicrobiia bacterium | reverse complement strand
CACCCGCGGCGCGGAACTCGTCGGCCGCGTCGGTCATCGCACCCGGTTCCATCGTGGTGACGTCCCAGCCGACGCGGGCCGAGACCACGAAGTCGGTGTCGGGCCGCCGCTCGCGGAGGCGCTCGACGATCGTCTTCATCTCGGCCGGTGACGGGCCCAGCGCGTGGTACCCGTCGTTGCGCAGCGCGCGCTCGAGTGCCGCCTCGGCGCCGCCGCCGATCCAGATCGGGATGCGGTGCGCGGGCTGCGGCAGCACTCGGATCTGCTCGAAGCTCGGGTAGTAGGTGCCCTCGAAGTCGGCGGTGCTGTTCTCCCACACGGTGCGGAACAGCCGGATCATCTCGTCGAGTCGCGCGCCGCGGTGGTCGAAGTGCCCGCCGAGCGCGTCGTACTCGCGTTGCGACCATCCGATGCCGATGCCGACCGTGAGCCGACCCGCGCTCATGACGTCGAGCGAGGCGAGCGTGTTCGCGAGGGCGAGCGGGCTCGGGTACTGCGGGCCGACGAGCACGCTCGTGCCGATGCCGATGCGCTCCGTCGCCGCCGCCGCGAAGGCGAGCGTCTGGAGCGGGTCGAGGATGTAGGGCGCCGGGTACGGCTGCTCCTTCGGGTTCACGAGGTGGTCGCTCACCCAGAGGTCGTCGAACCCGAGTTGCTCCGCTTCGCGGGCGGCGCGCTCGACGCCACCGGCGGCGATCGCCTTGCCGAACTGCGGCAGGTGGATACCGATGCGCATGCTCATCACCTCGGGGGCTGGAACGGCTGGACGGGCAGTTGTACCAGCCGGCTCGACGTCGACACAATTTCGACACGTTCTGCTAGAAGATCCCGATGGACCCGATCATCTCGCGCAAGATGCACCGCACGCTCGAGCCGTACCACGCGCTCGTGTACCTCGTCGCCGAGGCCGGTGACGCCTATCGCGCCGTCGGACTCGAGCCCGGCCGCATGAGCTACTTCGCGCCGCGAGCTGCCCCGATGGGACCCGTCCCGGCCGACGTGGTGATCGCCACCTTCTTCGGTTTCTCGCCCGCGGTCGTGCGCCCCGTGATCCCCGCCGCATGGTCGCTGGCGTCACCGGCCGACGTGCTTGCCGCCCGCCTCGCGCTCGTCGACCGCGCGCTGCGCCGGATCCTGGGCGACGAGGTCGTCGAGAGCCCCGAGATCGTCGAGGCCGCGACGCTCGCCCGTCGCGCTGCGGAGGCCTGCACGCCCGAAGGCCGGGCGCTCTCTGCCGGTCACGCGTCGCTCCCCTACCCCGACGAGCCGCACCTCGCGCTCTGGCACGCGCTCACGCTCGTGCGCGAGTTCCGCGGCGACGGCCACAACGCGGCCCAGACCGCGGCGGGAGTCGAAGGCTGCGACGCGATGGTGATGCACCACGCGACCGGCGAGATCCCGAAGGCCTACGCCGACTCACGCGGGTGGACGCCCGACGAGTGGGCGGCGTCGCAGGACCGTCTGCGCGGGCTCGGATGGCTAGACGCCGACGGCGCGCTCACCGAGGACGGGCGTGCCCAACGGCAGTGGGTCGAGGACCGCACCGACGCGCTCGCGCTCGTGTGCTGGGAGCGCCTCGGCGACGACGACGCCGCTCGCCTGCGCGGGTTGGTGCGCCCGTTCAGCAAGGCCATCGCGGAGGACTCGTTCGGCGCGTTCCGCGCGATGGACTGAAGGACCGAGCGCGCGGGACCGAGCGCAGGGCTCCAGCGCGCTACCAGGTGTCCCAGTGCACGATGGGGTCGAGGTCCTTGCGCGCGGCCGCCTTGAACTCGGTGCCGAGCGTGTAGGCCACCGGGAACAGCCCGGCCTGCGCGCACCGCTCGTACGGGATGCCGAGGATCTCGGCCGCCTCACGCTCGTAGGCCAGGTGCATCGTCGTCCACACCGACCCGAGCCCGCGACTGCGGGCCGCGAGCAGGAAGCTCCACACCGCGGGCAGGATCGAGCCCCAGTACCCCGCCTGGCTCGCGCTGTCGGGTCCCGGCCGCGTCCACTGGCACGGGATCAGCAGCACCGGCACCTCGTGCATGTGGTCGGCGAGGTACTGCGCCGACTGCCGCACCCGCTCGCCGGCCGGATCGAGCTGGCCGAGCACTTCGGGCGTGTAGGTGACCGCGAACACGCGGCGGTACAAGTCGGCGAGCGCCGCCTTCTTCTCGGGCTCGGTGACGAACACCCAGTGCCAGCGCTGCGAGTTCGAGCCCGACGGCGCCTGCACCGCGAGCTCCACGCACTCGAGCAGCACCTCGCGCTCGACCGGCCGTTCGAGGTCGAGACGCTTGCGCACCGCGCGCGTGGTGGAGAGCAGCTGATCGGTCGAGAGGTCGAGGTTCACGCAAGCTCCAAGTCGATGTTCACACCGTTTTGGCGTACCGCAACCACCTCAGAGGTGGGTCCGGGTACGCCAAAACGGAGGAAGGTGTGGTCAGGGGGCGGCGATGTCGGAGAGGCGCGCGACCTCGTCGTCGGTGAGCTGCACGAACGCGGCGTCGATGTTGTCGTCGGCGTGCGCGATCTTCGACGTCCCGGCGATCGGCACCATCACGGGCGAGTGCGCGAGCAACCACGCCACGTTCACCTGTTGCGCCGACACGCCGTGCGCGGTGGCGATCTCGTCGACCAGCTCCGTGACGGCGGGTGCGCGCACGATGTTGGGCGAATGCGGGATGAACGCGATGTCGAGGTCTTCGCACGCCTGCAGCACGTCTTCGGCGTGGCGCATGCCCACGTTGTAGGCGTTCTGCACCGACACCACCTCGCAGAGCGAGCGGGCGAGCGCCAGGTGCTCGAGCGTCACGTTGGACAGGCCGATGTGGCGCACCTTGCCCGCCTGCTGGAGCTCGACGAACGCGCCGACGGTGTCCTCGTAGGGCACGTCGGGGTCGGGGACGTGCACCTGGTACAGCTCGATGGTGTCGACCCGGAGGCGCGCGAGGCTCTTGTCGCACTCCTCCTTGATGTGCTCCGGTCGCCCGAGGGGCGGCAGCGAGGTCTTGCCCGGCTCGATCTTGCCCGGCTTGAAGCCGGCCTTGGTGGCGATGAGGAGGTCGTCGGGGTAGGGGTACAACGCCTCGGGGAGGATCTCCTCGACCTCGCCGTAGCCGTAGATGTTGGCGAGGTCGAAGAAGTTGACGCCCCGCTCGTAGACGCGGCGGTACAGCTTGATCGCCTCGTCGCGGTCGCGGACGCCCTCGGCGTTGCGCGCGCCCGACACCCGCATCGCCCCGAAGCCGAGGCGCCGCACGTCGCGGTCGCCGATCCGGAACGTCCCGTTGGTCTCGTCGGTGAGCTGCTCGTGAGTCATCGGCCGGATGCTAAACCGAACGCTCGCCGCAGCAAATTCGACGCGGGTGACACGGAGAATCGAGTGGACACGACCATCGACACGATCGCGGGGATCATCCGCACGCACGGCCACGAGCGGGGTGATGCGCCGGCGCTCGAGTACGAGGGCACCACGATCACGTTCGCCGACCTCGACCGCGCGTCGAACCGGGTGGCGAACGCGCTGGCCGACCTGGGCGTCACCGCCGGCGAACGCGTCGCGCTGCTCGACAAGAACGCGCCGTCGTCGCTCGAGCTGCTGTTCGGCCTCAACAAGCTGGGCGCGGTGCTGGTGCCGGTGAACTGGCGTCTCGCGGCGGAAGAGATCGCACAGGTCGTGAACGACGCCGGCGCGCGGATCCTGGTCGTCGGCCCCGAGTTCTCCGCCACCGTCGAGACGATCGAAGCCGACCTGACCGCCGTCGACACCGTCCTCGCGATCGGTGCGCACGATCGCTGGACGTCGTACGCCGCGACACGAGACGCGGCCGACGACACCGATCCGGGTCACGAGGGCGACGACGACGACGTCGTCGTGCAGCTCTACACGTCGGGCACGACGGGGCTGCCCAAGGGCGTGATGATCACCAACCGCAACCTCTTCGCCGGTCACCTGCGCATGGCCGGTCCCTGGAACATGGATGCGTCGTCGGTGAGCCTGACCGCCATGCCCCTCTTCCACATCGGCGGGATCGGCTGGGCGCTCACCGGCATGGTCGAGGGCTGCGACACCGTGCTGCTCCGCGAGTTCGACCCCGAGCTCGTGCTCGACGCGATCCCCCGGTTCGGCGTCACGAGCACGCTCCTCGTCCCGGCGATGATCCAGCGCCTCGTGCACGCGCCCGACGTCGACGCGGTCGACACGTCGACGCTGCAGACGATCGTGTACAGCGCCTCGCCGGTGAGCGACACGCTCCTGCTCGACGCGATGCGCACGTTCGGGTGCGACTTCGTGCAGCTCTACGGCACCACCGAGACCACGGGCGTGATCGTGCAGCTCGACGCCGCCGACCACGATCCCGAGCACCGCCCGCACCTCCTGCGCTCGTGCGGCAAGGCGCTGCCCGGGATCGAGATCCGCCTCGTCGATCCCCAGACCGGCGACGAGGTCACGCCGGGCGCGGTGGGCGAGGTGTGG
>DASUMF010000174.1:0-4344 GCA_036277835.1 Acidimicrobiia bacterium | reverse complement strand
CCGAAGGAGAAGAAGTACGCGATCCCGTTCGTCGCGGCGTCGATGTTCCTCTTCGCCTGCGGTGCGGTCGTCGCGTTCCTCACGCTCGAACCGGCGTTGAACTTCCTGTTGAACATCGGTGGGTCCGAGCTCACGCCGCTGCTCACCGCCGACAAGTACATCTCGCTCGTGAGCTTGATGATCATCGCGTTCGGGCTGTCGTTCGAGTTCCCCGTGATCCTGGTGTTCCTGTTGCTCGCGAACATCATCACGACGCGCCAGCTCCGGGCGTGGCGGCGCTACGCGGCCGTCGGAATCGTCGCGTTCGCGGCGGTGATCACGCCGAGCCAGGACCCATACTCGTTGTTCGCGATGGCGATCCCCATGTACGTCTTCTACGAGTGCTGCATCCTCATCGGGAGGTTCCTGAAACGATGAGCCCGAGTCGTAGCTCGAGGCCGACGACCGCGAAGCGCGTGCCCTACAAGCCGCCGCGTGACCGCCGGGAGGTCGTCACCGCCATCACCGTCGGCGTGCTGATCGTCGTGGTCACCGCCACTCTGGTGTGGTTCCTGCGGCCGAACCGGGAGTCCACCTCGACCCCGTCCGTCCCGCTCACATCGGTGCCCACGAGCACCGCCGTGCCCGGCGACACCACACCCGGCGACACCACACCCAGCGACACGACCCCCACCGACACGACCGCCGCCGAGACCGCCCCACCCAGCGGGGGTTGACACCGTGCCGTCGCAGCCCACGCTCCGACGGCGGTTCGCCGACGCGCGTGGCTTCCCGCTCGACGACTTCCAAGAACGCGCGCTCGACGCCATCGACGCGGGCGAGCACGTGCTGGTTGCCGCGCCCACGGGGTCGGGCAAGACGGTCGTGGCCGAGTACGCGATCGAGCATGCCCGCGCCGCCGGTCGCAAGGCCTTCTACACCACACCGCTGAAGGCCCTCTCGAACCAGAAGTACGGCGACCTGGTCAAGGCGTACGGCGCAGCACACGTCGGGTTGCTCACGGGCGACAACTCGATCAACGGCGAGGCCCCGATCGTGGTGATGACCACCGAGGTGCTGCGCAACATGGTGTACGCCGCGTCGCCGACGCTCGACACCCTCGCGGTCGTGGTGCTCGACGAGGTGCACTACCTCCAGGACCGCTACCGCGGGCCGGTGTGGGAAGAGGTGATCGTCCACCTCGACGCCACGGTGCGCCTGGTGTGCCTCTCGGCGACGGTCTCGAACGCGGAGGAGGTCGCGGCGTGGATCGAGACCGTGCGCGGCCCGACCGCGGCCGTGATCGAGGAGCGACGTCCGGTCACGCTCGAGCACCGCTACCTCGTCGCCGAACGCGCCGGCGACACGGTGCACCTGATGCCCACGTTCGTCAACGACCACGGCCGCGTCCTGCCGAACCCCGACGTCGCGAAGCTCGACGGCCCGCGCGGGCGGCCGTCACCCCGGCGCGGTGGGCCGCCGAACCGGCACCGGTCGCGGTTGCGCACACCGAGCCGCGTGGAGACGGTCGACCGCCTCGACGCCGAGGGCATGCTCCCGGGCATCGTGTTCGTGTTCAGCCGCGCCGGGTGCGACGCCGCGGTGCAGCAGTGCGTGGCCGCGGGCATGCGACTCACCGACACGCGCGAGCGCACCCGCCTCCGCGCCATCGCCGACGCCCACACCCGCGACCTCGCTGACGCCGACCTCGAGGTGCTGGGGTACGGCGACTGGCTCACCGGGCTGGAGAACGGGTTCGCCGCGCACCACGCCGGGATGGTGCCGCCGATGAAGGAGGCGGTCGAGGAAGCGTTCACCGCCGGCCTCGTGAAGGTGGTCTTCGCGACCGAGACGCTCGCCCTCGGCATCAACATGCCGGCACGGTCGGTGGTGATCGAGAAGCTCTCGAAGTTCACGGGCGAGCGCCACGAGTTCCTCACGCCGGGGGAGTACACCCAGCTCACGGGGCGTGCCGGGCGGCGCGGCATCGACGACCGTGGGTATGCCGTCGTGCTGTGGAGCCCGTTCGTGCCCTTCGACCAGGTGGCGACGCTGGCGTCACGCCGCACCGACGCGCTCACCTCCGCGTTCCGGCCGACCTACAACATGGCGGCGAACCTGGTGCGGCGCTACACGAAGTTCGAGGCGCATCACCTGCTCAACCTCTCCTTCGCGCAATTCCACGCCGACCGCGACGTCGTCGCGCTCGAACGCCAGCTCGAACGCAGCCGCGGCCATCTCGAACGCCAGCGTGAGCTGGCGCACAGCGACGCCGGCGACATCCACGAGTACGCGCGGCTGCAGAGCGAGTTGGAGACGGCCCGGGCGAACCGCGGCGGCGGCCCGCGGCGCATCGCCGAGGCGCTCGAGACGCTGCGGCCCGGCGACGTCGTGATGGTGCGGGGCCACGGCGGTCGCGTCGCGGTGCTCGGACACGACCAGCGCCGCAAGCAGACCCCTCGCATCGTCGCCATCGACCTGCGCCGCGACGTCGTGCGCCTCGGGCCCGACGACTTCGACGCGCCGCCCCGCAAGGTCGCCACCGTCGACCTCCCGCAGCCGTACGCACCCCGCAGTCCGGCGTTCCGCAAGCAGGTGGCCGATCGGCTGCGTCACGCGAAGCTCCGCGACCAGGGCGGGCGCGCCCGCGGGCACGACCGCAGAGTGGCCGAGCTCGAGGAGGCCCTGGCCGAGCATCCGGTCGCGGCCGACCCATCGCTGCGCGTCCGGCTGCGCGCGGCCGGCGCGGCGGAGCGCCTGGAGCGCGACGTGCAGCGGCTGGAGCGACGAATCCGCGGCCGCAACGACAGCCTGGCCCGTCAGCTCGACCGCGTGCTGCGGGTGCTCGAGTCGTGGGGATACGTCGACGGCTGGACGCTCACCGACGCCGGCGAGCGGTTGGCCCGTCTCGACACCGAGACCGACCTCCTGCTCGCCGAGGCGATCGGGGAGGGCCTGCTCGACGGCTTGCGCATGCCGGAGCTCGCCGCCGTCGTCTCGTGCTTCACGTACGAGCGGCGCGGCCCTGAAGGCGACCAGCCGATGCCGCCGCCGCGCTGGCCGAGCAAGACCGTCGCGCTGCGATACCGCGCGATCGACAAGCTCGCGGCGGACCTCAACGCCAACGAGGACGACGCCGGACTCCCCGAGACCCGTACCCCCGATCCGGGGTTCACCGCGCACGTGTACGAGTGGGCGGCGGGGGAGGAGCTCGCCGACGTGCTCGACGACGACGAGATGACCGGTGGCGACTTCGTGCGCCACGTGAAGCAGTGCATCGACCTCCTCCGCCAGATCGGCGATGTCGCACCCAACGAGACGACGCGCGCCCGGGCCCGTGAAGCCGCCGACGCGTGCTACCGCGGCGTGGTCGCCGTGTCGGGCGTCGCGGCGAGCGCCACCTCGTCAGTCGGCACGGGATGAGCCCGGGGATCCGCAAGGGCGAGCCCTGGGGATCGCCGTGGAGCGGACCGCCCGACCTCAGCGTGTCGGGGACCGACGCTGCGCTGGCGGCCGCAGTCGCCGCCCATCCCGACTCGACGATCGCATGGACCCCCGCGTCGGGCGCCGACTTCGCGCGCGCGGTGAGCCTCGGCGGCGACGCCGCGACGCGGCTGGGGCTGTCCTTGCCGTGTGACGCGCTCGCGGTGCGGACCGGCGCCTCGGCCGACGGCACCGAGATGCTCGCGGTCAACGCGGTGGTGGTCGGCACCGGCCCCGATCGCACCGGGAGACTCACCCGGAACGCGAACGTCCGAGTCACCGCCGACGGCCGGCTCCTCCACGAGGGGGCCGCCACGGGCGTGCTCGTCGGCAACGGGCAGTTCCTCCGTGGGACTGACGTGGTCCCGCGGGGCCATCCCGGCGACGGCCGGGTCGAGATCCAGGTCTACGCGGTGCCGGCGGGCGAGCGGAGCGCCATGCGGCGCCGGCTGCCTCACGGGACCCACGTGCCCCACCCGGGGATCCGGCAGGCGTCGGCCCGCTCGACGGTCGAGGTGGACGTCGAGGGCCAGGAGTGGCCCTTGGAGCTCGACGGCGTCGAGCACCCGGCCGTGACGTCGATCGAGATCCGCGTCGTCGCGCAGCGCTTCGCACTGCTGATCTGAGCAATCCCGGGCGCCGTCCACCACCCGGGCTCGGCGCGCCGATACCATCGCCAGGCCCCCACCCGGGGAACGGAGCGAGGGACGGAAGCTGCGCAGTGGGCGTCTACCCGGTCGAGCAATTCAGCGCCGATGAGGAGGCCATCCTCCGGCCGTACTTCACGAACCTCGACCAGCCCGTGTTCGCGGTCGTCAACCTTCCCGAGGTGGTGAAGGGTGCGCTCTTCGCGCGCTACTCGCGCAGCAAGAAGAGCCTGCG
>DASUMF010000173.1:0-2166 GCA_036277835.1 Acidimicrobiia bacterium | reverse complement strand
GTAGCGCCTCTCCACCTCCATGCTTTGGCGTCGCTAGCGCGTGATATCTACGCGTCTGCGACGCCGAAAGCGCGGTTGGTCAGCGCTGGGTGGCGGCGGCGACGGGGACGCCGAAGGCGCGGCACCACACGAGCACGGTCCAGCCGTCGCCGACGTCGCCCACGTCGGCGGGGACCTCGTAGTACTGCGTGCCCTGGTTGCCGCGCAGGCCGTCGAGCTCGATGCCGTCACCCGGCTCACGTGCATCGGGCGTCGGGACGACGTACACGCGGTAGTCGGGACCGGGCTCGATGTCGATGCCTTCGAGGCCGACGACGAGCGAGCCGTCGGGTTGGCGGTACACCGACGCACGGCCGCTCGCATCGTGATCGACGCCGACCAGCTCGCCGGTGGACACCTGCTCCGGCTCGGCCGACGGTGCCGCCGCGGGATCGGGCGCAGCCGGTGACGGCGCGCTCGCGACCTCGGGGAACTTCTCGACGACCTTGGTGTCGTGCAGCGTCGGCACGACGAGCAGCGCGACCGCCACGACCGCGCCGACGGTGAGCACCGCGGCGCGGACGAACACGTTGTGCAGCAGCCTCGGAAGCACGACGAACGACAGCAGCAACCACGCGCCCAGCAACGCCGCGTTCACGACGATGGCCCGCGTGCTCATCACGCCCGACTTCACCGCGTTGGGGTGCAGCACGAGCATGAGCGTCATCCCGCCCAGCAGGATCACCTGCGGGATCGCCAGCACGATCAGATCCCGGCGTCGGTGGTCCGCCCGGGCGGTGGGCGCCGGCTCGGTCACGGTCGGGTGTGCCATGCCCACACCGTCCCCCGAATGGGCCTGACGTTTCAATGCTTTGGCGTCAGAAACGCGCCGTATGGGCGCGATATTGACGCCAAAGCAGCGGAAAGCGTCAGGTGGGGAAGGGGCGACCGGTGGCGAGGGCCAGGCCGGTGCGCAGGAACTCGAGTGCCCGGGCGCGGGCGTCGGGGGTGCCGACCAACCCGGCGTACGGCATGCTCGCCCCTCGGAACGCGGTGTCGTTCCAGAAGTAGTCGGCCGGACGGTCGCTCCACGGCATCACGTAGAGGTACGGCTCGAGGTGCGCGTCGTCGCCGGCGGAGGCGCCGAACGTGGCGCGCCGCCCCGACGCGTCGTCGCCGAGCTCGATGCCGCAGTCGAGGTGCTCGGGCCAGATCTGGCAGCGCGTCGCGTCGGCGTCGGGCTGACCGCAGCGCAGATCCTCGAGCACCGAGCACCCGAGGCCGAGCCACTCGCCGAGCAGCGCGGCGCTCGTGTGGTCGACCTGGGCGAGCACCTCGCGCGACATGGTCGACGTCGTGGTGTATCCGAGGTCTTCGCTGTCGCCGTCGCTCGGTGGGAGCAGCGGGATCGGCGTCGTGGTCTGCGCATCGCCTCGGATGGTGATCACGTCGGTGCCGACGACCCGGAGTTGTGACGGTGTGCCGCCGTCGTCGAACCAGGGCGTCGCGAAGCCGCCACGCGTGTAGCGCAGACCGATCTTGCCGTTCGCGCGATGGCGCGCCGGCGCGAGCACACGCTCGGCCACTGCCTGCCACGCGGTGCGAGTGCGAACCAGCGCGCCCACGTCGGTGACCGGCGACAGCGACGTCCACGCGCCGAGCCACCGGTCCGCGCACCACGCGGCGAGGTCCGCGTCATCCGACGCGAGCTGGTCCCACGTGACATCGCCGTTCGCGACCGGGCTCACGACGGGCAGGCCGTCGACCACCGGAGCGTTCACCGGGTCGTCGGCGAACCAGGGTGGGGTGGTCACGGGCGGCGGAGACGGCTCCAACACCCGCACCGCGTACCGCCCGTCGAGCCGCGCACGCGCCTCGGCAGACGGGTCGATCGTGACGGCCATCATGTAGAGATACCTGCCGCCGACGGTGATGTCGAGCCGGCCCGGTCTTCCTCACGCGGTCGCGGGCACCTTCAGGTTGAACAGGTCGATCGCGTTGCCGCCCATGAGGCGGTCGATCATCGCCTGATCCACACCGTGGCTCTCGAGCATTGCGATCGCCTCGCCGGGGCCCGCCGCGTCGTGGTTCGGGTAGCGCGACCCCCACGCCGCCTTGTCGCCGAGCCGGTCGGGCATGATCCCCACCGAGTGCTCCCAGCTGTCGAACGACACGACGAGCGGGTGG
>DASUMF010000172.1:0-4390 GCA_036277835.1 Acidimicrobiia bacterium | reverse complement strand
GTGGTGTTCGACGTGAAGGGCACACCGGTGGGCAACGTGATCTGCTTCGAGTCGGCGTTCGGGCCGCTCGTGCGCGAGCAGGTGCGCGACGGCGCGGAAGCCATCGTCGTGAGCACGAACAACCGCTCCTACCGTCGCTCGGGCAACTCCGAGCAGCACCTCGCACTGGGGCAGCTGCGGGCGGCGGAAACGGCCCGGCCGGTCGTGCAAGCGTCGGTGTCGGGCATCAGCGCGCTCATCGACGCCGACGGCACCGTGCACGACCGCACCGAGCTCTTCGAGCAGGCGGTCGTCGACGCCACGATCACCACGACCACCGGCGAGACCCTCTACGTCCGCTTCGGCGAGTGGGTGGTGTGGGCGTGCGCGCTGGCGCTCGTGATCGCAACGGTCGTCGCGGTGCGCCGGCCCGTCGCGGCGTGGGCGTCAGACGAGGAGACGCACCGCGGCGACGACCCCGATGACGACGATCACGACACGTAGCCATCGTTCGGGGATGCGGCGCCCGACGTGCGCGCCGACCTGACCACCGACGATCGAGCCCAGCGCGATCAGCGCCGACACGTCCCACGCGACGTGGGCGGAGAACACGAACACGATCGCGGCCACGCCGTTGGCGATGAGCGCGAGCACGTTCTTCACCCCGTTGAGCCGCTGCAGGTCGTCGGCGATGAAGATCCCGAGCAGCGCGAGGAGGATCACGCCCTGCGCGGCGCCGAAGTAGCCGCCGTAGATGCCGGTGAGGAAGATGCCGACCCAGAGGGCGACGCCGCCGTGCTCGACGACACGGCTGCGGTGCTCGGCCACGAAGCGGCTGAGTCGAGGCTGCACCACCACCAGCGCGCAGGCGATCAGGATGAGCACCGGCACCACCGCGTCGAACACCGAGCTCGGCAGCGTGAGCAGCAGGATGGCGCCGGTGAGCCCACCGATGAAGGAGCCGACGCCGAGCACCGAGACCCGGCGGCGTTGCCCGGCGAGCTCGCGCCGGTAGCCGACCGCGCCGCTGATGCTGCCGAACACGAGGCCGATGGTGTTGCTCACGTTGGCCACCACCGGCGCGTAGCCGAGCGCGAGGAGCGTCGGGAAGGTCACGAGCGAACCGGAGCCCACGATCGTGTTGATCGTCCCGGCCGCGAACCCGACCGCGACGATGAGGACGCCCTCCCAGAACGACATGGCGTTGCGCACCGTAGACTGACCCCCGCCGCGACCAGCGGACGTTTGCCCGCCGACGAGGGACCAGGGAACGCTTGTGGCCGACGACAAGGCAGCCCACGACCGCGCACTCGAGATGTTCGTGTACGCACCGGTCGGGGTCGCGCTCTACGTGCGCGACATGTTGCCGACGATGATGGGGATCTTCGTGTCGCGCGGCAAGCGCGAGGTGCAGTCGCACCTCCCCGGGCAGACCCCACCCGCGCCGCCGCCGATACCGCCTGCGCCGAGCCCGGCCGAGATGCGCCGCAAGGTCGAAGAAGGACTCGGCCTCGCGCGCATCGTCGCGGAGAGCGGCGTAGGCGTCGCCAAGGGAGTCGCCGGGAGCAGCTTCGGCATCGCGCGCGATCTCGCCGGCACCGCGGTGCAAGGTCTCGGCGCCATCCGCCCCGACGCGTCGCCTCCCGGTGCTCCTGCGCCACCCTCGCCCGCAGCCCCGAGCGCGACCGCGCCGGCTGCGCCCACCGCGCCGACCGCGACGGCGCCGAGCGTCCCCTCGTCTGCCGCGCCAGCGCCCGCGCCGAGCGCGCCGAGCGTGGCGAGCCCAGGCCCCGTCATCGGTTCGAACCCACCGGTCGTCGATCACGGCACCGGCAGCGCCGGCGCGACCACGGGCGCGAGCACGGGCGCTTCCGGGCCCGCGCCGGAGGTCGGCGCGCTCGCGATCCCGGACTACGACGAGCTGTCGGCGTCACAGGTGGTCGAGCGGCTCGAGGGCCTCGACCGGGCGTCGCTCGACGCGATCCGCAGCTACGAGACGGCACACCGCGGGCGCAACACGATCCTCGGCAAGATCGCGCAGCTCACCTGACGGTGGGCGTGCGCCGCGCCGCCCGGGCGACCTGATGGTGGAAGCGAGCCGCACGGCAGTCGTCGGCGACCTCGCCCGGATCGTCGAGCTCGCGCAGCTCCTGCGCGTCGAGCTCAACGCGATGAAGGGCGGCGAGCTCTGGCTGCGCCGGGAAGCGTGGCCCGAGCCGCTCCGGGAGTCGTACGCGAACCTGATCGACGCCGACGACACGCTCGTGGTGGTCGGCACGATCGACGACGCGATCATCGGGTACGGCGTGGTCGTCATCGAGACGTTGCGTTCCAGTGCGCAGCTCGGCGTGATCACCGATCTCTTCGTGGAACCGGGCGCGCGGGCCGTCGGGATCGGGGAGTGCATGGCGCTGCAGTTGATCGCGTTCTGCATCGACCACGGCTGCATCGGCATCGACGCCCTCGCGCTCCCGGGCCATCGGGAGGCGAAGAACTTCTTCGAGCGCAACGGGTTCACCGCCCGCGCGCTCACCATGCACCGCCGCCTCGACCCGTGAACCTGGAACCGAGGCTCACCAACGGGCCGGTCGTCGCGGTCGGGGCCGTCGCGGTGGTCGACGACACCATCCTCCTGGTGCGGCGGGGGAGGGGACCGGCGCAGGGGGAGTGGTCGGTGCCCGGTGGGCGCGTCGAGGCGGGCGAAGCCGTGCACCTCGCCGTCGTGCGCGAGGCCTACGAGGAGACCGGGCTCGAGGTCGTGGTCGACCGCTTCCTCGGCTGGGTCGAGCGCATCGGCGACGACCCCCTCGACGGCACACCACACCACTTCGTGATCCTCGACTTCGCAGTGACGCCCCTCGACCCGACCCAACCACTCGTCGCGGGCGACGACGCCGCCGAGGCACGGTGGGTGCCCCTCGCCGACATCACCGACCTCCGCCTCGTCGACGGCCTCTACGAGTTCCTCCGCGACACCCACGTGATCGACTGAGCGTCGCGTCAGTCCGACACGCAGAGCTCGTTGCCCTCGGGGTCGGCCATCGTGACCCACTTGTGCACGGGGCCCTGCTGCCCGTCCCACAACCGCGTCGCGCCGAGGCCCAGAAGCCGCTCCACCGCAACCTCGCGCGCCTCGGCGCCGCCCATCTGGAAGTCGAGGTGCACCCGGTTCTTCACGACCTTTCCTTCAGGCACCTGCTGGAAGAGCAGCCGTGGGAGGTCGCCGGCCGGATCCGAGCACGCGGCCGCGGTCGCGAACGCGAGCGAGCCGTCGATCTCGACGAGATCGTCGTCGGTGACCAGCCCCTGCTCGAGCAGGCCTCGGATCATGGCGTCGTGGTGCTCCACCTCGTACCCGAAGGCAGCGGCGTAGAACGCGACGAGCCGATGCGGCTCCGCGCAGTCGATCGCAACCTGGACCTTCATCTCGCGCTCCTCTGCTCTGGCGCCGAACCACGCATCTCGCTGTTGTCGTGCTACCCCTTCGCGGATCAGCATCTTGTCTGAACGCTGACCGCGAGCTCAGAGGGCGGAATACCCCTCGGGGAGCGGGCCGCGCCCGGCAATGGCAAGCAGCGCATCCAGCGCCAGGTCGCGGGCGACGGCCACCGACGCGAGGCATGCGAACGTGATCGTGGTGGCGCCGGGGTCGGGGGAGAAGGACACCCCGGCTGCGCGGGCGATGTCGGCGGTGTGGATCGTGAGCTCGAAGATGCGCGAGGGCAGGTAGTCGATCAGGCGCATGACCCCGGCAGGGGAGGCGACGGGCGCGTCGTCGGAAGCGCCCGCAACCGCCGCGAGCGCGGCGTCGCGCAGCGCGGTCACTCGAGCCACGGGATCGTCACCGAGGTCACGCCCGGCCTGCCGGCCGCGCTCGGCGATCTCGTCCTGGTCGGCGTACGGCGACGTGAGCACCGCGAAGTAGTCGAACGGGCTCGCCACCTCGACCGGCTTCCCCACCCCGGCCTCCAGGTACGTGGAGACGGTGACCAGCGCGCGGCTGGCGTGCCCGGCGAGGTCACGGACGTTCCACACGCCGAGGGCGAGGTGGTCCCACGCCGAAGCCGGAATGCGACCCACGACGTCGACGTACGCGTCGGCGGCACTGGCGAACGCGGCGCGCACCGCGTCGGGAACGAACTCGATCTGGTCCACGGATCGACAGTACGCGGCGACAGGGTCGACCGAGACGGAGCTCCGCCGGCGAGTCAGCCGAGGACGAGCGCGCTACGACGTGGTGCCGAGCGCCTCACGAGCGACTTGCAGGAGGCTCGGCGCACGCGGCAGCTCCTGCCGGACGAACGACCACACCACGGCGGTCGTGTCGAAGCCGGCGGCGCGCTGCCAGTCGTGGTCCGCGTCGTCGATCGCGTAGCGAACGACGTGGCGCGACGAGGTGCACGAGTCGGCG
>DASUMF010000171.1:0-11340 GCA_036277835.1 Acidimicrobiia bacterium | reverse complement strand
GGCGTCGGCGGCGAGGTGCAGGACGCACTTCTCGACCACACCGGTGGAGAGGATCGCGAGCGCGAGCACGAGCGAGGGCTGCAGGCTCACGAGCTGCACCCCGCGCACGGTGACCGACTCGGTGTGCGGCCCGACCACGACCGCGGTGTGCGTGGTGACCCGGGACAGCAGCTGGCTCGTCTCGTGAAGGAGGTCCTCGAGCACCTGGTGTGCGGAGTTGAACAGGTCGAAGAACTCGTGCACGGCGCGCCGCTGGTCGACGGGCAGCCCGCTCTGACGGGTGAGCGTGTCGACGAAGAAGCGATAGCCGCGATCGGTGGGGATGCGGCCCGCCGACGTGTGCGGCTGCGCGATGAACCCCTCGCGCTCGAGGATCGTCATCTCGTTGCGGACCGTCGCGCTCGACACCCCGAGGCCGCCCGACTTCGCGACGGTCTGCGAGCCGACGGGCTGCGCGGTGGCGACGTGCTCCTCCACGATCGCCCGCAGGATGGCGGCCTTCCGCTCGTCGAGGTCCATTGGCACTCGATTCTACCGAGTGCCAGACGGCTCGGCGGTTGCGACTCCCGCGGCGGCCGCGACCGTGCCGCGCTGCACCACCTGCTCGCGCACCGCGCGCTCGTGCGCGGTGAGCACCTGCGCCGCGACCTCGTTCCCGAGCAGGCGGCCGCGCCGGGTCAGCGACGCCGTGGTCCCGTGTCGTTCGACGAGACCCATGGCCGTCAGCGAGTCGATGCAACGGTGCATCTCGGGAGAATCGGCGTTTTCGGCGTCGAGCTTGATCCCGGTCCGCATGCGCAGCGCGAGCACGAGCTGCTCCGCCTCCGCTGCCGTGCGGTCGAGCTCCTCCGCCCCGGCCTCGGCCGACGCTCCGGACCGCACCGCCGCCACGTAGCGCTCGGGGGTGCGGACGTTCCACCAGCGTCGCGAGCGGCCGTCGCCGTCGACCGTGTGCCCGTGCCCTGCGCACCCGATCGCCGCGTACTCGCCCCCCTGCCAGTAGAGGAGGTTGTGACGGCACTCCTCGGACGGGCGTGCCCAGTTCGAGATCTCGTACCACTCGAAGCCGGCGTCGCGCAGTCGGTCGTCGGCGATCTCGTACTTCGTGGCCTGGTCGTCGTCGTCGGGTGCGGATCGCTCGCCGGCCGCGACCCCGCGTCCGAGCGGCGTCCCCGGCTCGACCGTGAGCGCGTAGGCACTCACGTGCGACGGCTCGAGCGCCAGCGCGCCGTCGAGCGTCGCCTCCCAGTCGGACACCCGCTCCCCCGGCGTGCCGTAGATGAGGTCGACGTTCACGCGCTCGATGCCCGCGTCGCGGGCCCAGCCGACCGCCCGCGCGACGTTCGCCGCATCGTGGGTGCGCCCGAGCGCGGCGAGCACGTGGGCGCGCATCGACTGCACACCGAGCGACACGCGGTTGACCCCCGCGGCCGCATACGCGGCGAGCTTCGCCGCGTCGACGGAGTCGGGGTTGCACTCGACCGTGACCTCCGCGCCGGGCGCACGGTCGATCGCGTCGAGGATGCGCACGAGATCGTCGGCTGGGAGCAGCGACGGCGTTCCACCGCCGAAGAACACGCTCGTGGAGGGTGGCGACGGCGCCCGGCGGGCGAGGTCGGCGACGCACGCGTCGACGTAGTCGCCGATCAGGTGCGCGCGGTCGGTCCAGGTCGCGAAGTCGCAGTAGTCGCACCGCGTCGCGCAGAACGGCACGTGGACGTACGTGCCGAACAGCTGCGCGGGTCGATCCGTCACGAGCCCATCCTCGCGCGGGCCGCTACGTTGCCAGCGTGGCGACCCAGGTGACGCTCATCGGGATCGAGGGCATCCCTCCTGTCGTGCCGGGTGACGACGTCGGCGCGCTCCTCGTCGCGGCCATGCGCGGGTCCGGCCTCACCCCCGTCGCGGGTGACGCCGTCGTCGTCACCAGCAAGATCATCTCGAAGGCCGAGGGCTGCGTCGTCGACCTCCGATCGGTCACGCCGTCGGCCGAGGCGCGCGACCTCGCCGCACGCACCGACAAGGAGCCGGAGCTCGTCGAGCTCGTGCTCGGGGAGTCCACCGGCATCGTGCGTGCAGTGCCCGGCGTGCTGATCGTGCGCCATCGCCTCGGGTTCACCTCCGCGAACGCGGCGATCGACCGTTCGAACGCCGATGGTGGCGAGCACACCGCGCTGCTCATGCCGCGCGATCCCGACGCGTCGGCGCGAGCCGTCCGCGACACGTTGGCCGACGCGTTCGGCGTCGACGTGGCGGTGGTGGTGAGCGACACGCACGGGCGCCCGTGGCGACGCGGGAACGTCGGTGTCGCGGTCGGCGTGGCGGGCCTCGAGCCCGTCGTCGACATGGCGGGCGCGGTCGACCTGTTCGGCCGCGAGCTGAAGGCGACGATGATCCCGATCGCCGACCAGCTCGCGGGTGCGGCCGCGCTGGTGTCGGGCGAGGCCGACGAGGGTCTCCCGGTGGTGCTGGTGCGCGGGCTCGACCTCGCGCCGGGTGGCGGGTCGTCGAGCGACCTCACCTACCCGGGCGAGTCCGACCTCTTTCGCTGAGCGGCCTGCTCAGCGCGGCGAGAGCAACGACAGCGCGTTCTCCCGCATGATCTTGCGCTGGTCGGCGGGGTCGAGCTTCTCGATGCACTCGACGTAGTCGGCGGGCTCGATGTTGCCCTCCGGGTGCGGCCAGTCGGAGCCGAAGATCACGTGCTCGATGCCGATCATCTCGGTGAGGCCGACGACGTCTTCCTCGGGGAACGGCGAGACGTAGACGTTCTCCTTGAAGATGTCGGAGGGACGGTCGTCGACGCGCGAGCCGAACGCCATGACGCGACGGTCGACGAGACCGCCGGCGTGGTCGAGCGCGTGCAGCACGTACGGGACCCAGTTCATGCCCATCTCCACCGACGCGACGCGCACGTTCGGGAAGCGACCGAACAGGTTGCCGAGCACGAGCGCCATCGTCGTCTCGAGGATGCCACGGTCGCCGTTGAGCGCCGCGCCGAGCATGAACTGGTACATCGGGTCGGTGACGGGCTGACGGCCGTAGAGGTCGTTGAACGCGTCGCTGTACACGGTGCGCCCGCCGTACGCGTGGTACGCGACGAGGATGCCGGCCTCGTTGGCGACCGACCAGAACGGGTCCCACACCGGGTCGGCGGGCGAGCGACCCGCGGCCGGGCCCGGACGGACCGACACCAGGCGCGCACCCTTGTCGATCACGAACTTCAGCTCGTCGGCAGCGAGCTGCGGGTCGAGCATCGGGATGTAGGGCGGCGCGTAGAGGCGGTTCTTGTACGCGAAGCCCCAGTCCTCGTCGAGCCACAGGTTGTAGGCGTGGAACGCCTTGTGGCCCATGACCGGGTCGTCCATCATCAGGCCCTCGACGCAGTCACCCAGCGTCGGGAACAGGAAGCACTTCTCGACGCCCTGGTCGTCGAGCACGTCGAGGCGCACGTCGCGGTCGCGGTACGCGTCGGGCAGCGGCTCGAGCTCGCCGTACTGCGACCTCGCGAACTCCCAGCCCTCCTCACGTCCCTTGCCGGCCTCGAGGTCCTTGAGGCGCTGGTGGAACGCGCCCGCTTTCGCGATGGGGTTGAAGGTCGGGTTCGGCGGGGTGTCGGACAGCTTCGAGCCGAACATGAGGTGCTTGCGCTTGCCCTCCTGCACCCAGCGGACGTAGCGCTTCACGCTCTCGTCGCCGTGGCGGGTGAAGGCGTCCTCCGCCTCGTAGTAGTGGTTGTCGGCGTCGACGAGCTGGTAGTCGAAGTTCGCCATGGTGATCGCACCTCACAAGACGGGTCGAAGGTCACGACCATTGTTCCACCGATTCGAGGTTCGCGACCACACGGCTGGGGTGCCCGGTCGATGATGCCGCTAGTTCTTCAGCAGGTCCTTGAACGCGACGCCGCGCTCCGAGCTGGGCTCGCGCGCGAGGCCGAGGACGCGCTCGCCCACGATGTTGCGTTGGATCTGGTCGGAGCCGCCGTAGATCGGCGGACCCTGGGCGAACAGCGCGGCTTCGAGGAGGTCGCCGAGCTCGGCGATGCCGGTGGCCGCCTCGACCGCGGCGACCGATTCGGGGTCGTAGCCGTGGAGCATCGCGCTCCCCCGAAGGATGCGGAAGGTGACGTCGCGCTCCATCCGGATGCTGAGGTTCTGGCCCATCTTGGCGAGGTTGGGGAGCCCGGGGAGCTCGCGACCGAGCTGCTGGAGCGCCCGCGCCCGCTGCCCGGTGAGCGCCACCACCCGCTCCTGGGTCAGCAGCCGCGTCAGCGCGTCGCGCACCAACGGGTCGTCGGATCGCCCGAGAGTGCGGGCGAGGGCCGCGAGGCGCTCCCACCCGCGCGTCGGGATGCCGTCGGACGCGTCGGTGGCGTCGCCCGCGCCGGCCACGAAGTCGCCGACGCGCCGGTCGAGGTCGCCGGCGATGGTGCCGGGGCGCGCCGAAGTCACCGCGCCGCCGCCGGCCGATCCCGCCCGCTCGACCGCGAGCGTCGTGTTGGCCACGGCCCAGCCCTCCCCCTCGCCGCCGATCAGGTCGTCGGCCGGGATGCGCGCACCCTCGAGGAACACCTCGTTGAAGAAGGAGCGGCCCGTCATCTCGCGCAGGGGTCGCACCTCGATCTGCGGTTGGTGCATGTCGACGATGAAGTAGGAGATGCCCGCGTGCTTCGGCACGTCGACGTTCGTACGCGCCACGAGGATCGCCTTGTCGGCGATCTGGCCGCTCGACGTCCAGACCTTCTGGCCGTTGATCACCCACTCGTCGCCGTCGCGCACCGCGCGCGTCTGCAACCCGGCGAGGTCGGAGCCCGCGTTGGGCTCGCTGAACAGCTGGCAGTAGGCGTCGGCGCCGTTGACCATCCCCGGGAGGTGGCGACGGCGTTGGTCGTCGGTGCCGTGCACGAGCAGCGTCGGCCCGGCGAGCCCGGTCCCGAACCCGCCGACGCCCGGCACCGCGCCGAAGTCGCGGATCGCCCGGGACACCGCGGAGCTCGCGACGCGCGGCAGTCCCCGGCCGTGCCACTCGGCCGGCCAGTGCGACTGCGCCCACCCGCTGTCGGCGAGCCGTTGCCACCAGTCGCGCAGGGTGAGGTCGGGATCCCAGTTCGCGTCGAGCCAGGCGCGCAGCTCGGCGAGCACCGCGCCGAGGTCCGCCCCGGCACCCGCCTCGTCGGTCGGCGTCGTCGTCACCCCGCGAGCTTCGCGCAGCCACGTCCGCTCCGTTTTGGCGTCCCCCAGCTACCCATGTGGTCGTCCAGAGACGCCAAAACGAAGAAAGGGGTCAGTCGTCGAGGCGGAGGGCGGCGACGAAGGCCTCTTGAGGCACCTCGACGCTGCCGATCTGCTTCATCCGCTTCTTGCCTTCCTTCTGGCGCTCGAGCAACTTGCGCTTGCGCGAGATGTCACCGCCGTAGCACTTCGCGATGACGTCCTTGCGCTTGGCCTTGACCGTCTCGCGGGCGATGATCCGTCCGCCGACCGCCGCTTGGATCGGCACGTCGAACAGCTGTCGCGGGATCAGCTGGCGCAGCTTCTCGGTCATCTTCTTGCCGTAGTCGTACGCCCGGTCGCGGTGCACGATCGTGGAGAACGCGTCGACGGGCACGTTGTTCAACAGGACGTCGACCTTCGAGAGCGTCGACGGTCGGTACCCGGCCGGGTCGTAGTCGAGGCTCGCGTAGCCGCGCGTGCGCGACTTCAGCTGGTCGAAGAAGTCCATCACGATCTCGGCGAGCGGCAGCAGGTACACGAGCTCGACGCGCTCCTCCGAGAGGTACTCCATGCGCGCCATCTCCCCGCGGCGCTGCTGCGAGAGCTCCATCACCGCGCCGACGTACTCGGTCGGCGTGAGCACGGTGACCGTCATGTAGGGCTCCTGGATGGACGCAACCTGGTTGAGGCTCGGCATCGCGGAGGGATTGTCGATGATCTCGACGCGGCCGTCGGTGAGCTCGACCCGGTACTCGACGTTCGGTGCGGTCGCGACCAGCGAGAGGTCGTACTCGCGCTCGAGTCGCTCGCGCACGATCTCCATGTGGAGCAGCCCGAGGAAGCCGCAGCGAAAGCCGAACCCGAGCGCACCCGACGTCTCCGGCTCGTAGGTGAACGACGAGTCGTTGAGGCGGAGCTTCTCGAGCGCTTCGCGCAGGTCCGCGTACTCGTCGCCGTCGACGGGATAGAGCCCGCAGAACACCATCGGCTTCGGGTCGGCGTAGCCCTCCAGCGCGGGCGCGGGCCGGGACGCGTTCGTGACCGTCTCCCCCACACGCGCCTGGCCGACGTCCTTGATGCCGGCGATGAGGTACCCGACCTCTCCCGGGCCGAGCGCCGCGACCGGTGTGGGCTCGGGGAGCCGCACCCCGATCTCCTCCGCGTCGTGGAGAGCGTTCGCCTGCACGTAGCGGAGCCGGCTACCGCTCGTGAGCGTGCCGTCGAACACTCGCACCGCGCTGATGACGCCGCGATAGGCGTCGTAGTACGAGTCGAACATCAAAGCGCGGAGCGGCGCGTCGGCGTCGCCCTTGGGTGCGGGCACGTGCTCGACGATCGCGTCGAGCAGCTCGGGCACTCCCTCGCCCGTCTTGGCCGAGATCCGCAACACCTCGTGCGCAGGGATGCCGAGCACCCGTTCGATCTCCCCCGCGACGCGGTCGGGCTCGGCGGCCGGGAGATCGATCTTGTTCATCACCGCGACGATCGCGAGGTCGTGCTCGAGCGCGAGGTAGCAGTTGGCGAGCGTCTGCGCCTCGATGCCCTGCGCGGCGTCGACGAGGAGCACCGCGCCCTCGCACGCCGCGAGGCTGCGCGACACCTCGTACCCGAAGTCGACGTGGCCGGGCGTGTCGATCAGGTGGAGGATGTGGCCCTTCCAGTGGAGGCGCACGTTCTGCGCCTTGATCGTGATCCCTCGCTCGCGTTCGAGGTCCATCGAGTCGAGGTACTGCGCCCGCATGTCGCGTGCGTTGACCGCGCCGGTGAGCTCGAGGATCCGATCGGCGAGGGTCGACTTGCCGTGGTCGACATGGGCGATGATGGACAGGTTGCGGAGCTCGTCGACCGGCACCGGCCCATTGTGGTTGATGGGTGGTGTGCAGCCCTCAACTGCTACCTTGGTCGGCCCATGGCGAACATCAAGAGCCAGATCAAGCGCAACCGGTCGAACGAGACCCGTCGGGTCCGCAACCAGGCCACCCGCTCCGAGCTGAAGACGCGCGTGAAGAACGCCCGCACCGCGCTCGACACCGGCGCCGAGGACGCGCCCGAGGCCGTCCGCCTCGCCCAGGCCCGCCTCGGCAAGGCGGCGTCGAAGGGCCGGATCCACAAGAACCAGGCCGCTCGCCGCACGTCGCGTCTCATGAAGTCCGCCACCTCCGGCGACTGACCCGCTCCACCGGCCGGCGTCGACCGCCCGGCCCTACCGGCTCCCCCGTCGCTTCCCGCCGCCCATGCCGGCGCGCGCACTGAGCCGGGCGAGCCGCACCACCAGCACCTCCATCACCGCATCCGGCGGGATGCCGCGCGCGCCCTTGAGGTCGAGGTCGGCCCTCGCCAGGGCGTCGAACGCCTCCCGGATGCCGTCGGTGCCGAGCGCACGAGAAGCGGACAGCGCCTTCCGGGCCGGGTACTCCTTGATCCGACCTCCGAGCACCTCGACCGCGTCGGTCGCGCTCCGGATGCTCGGGTCGTCGAGCCTGAGCACGCGGCGGTAGTACGCGAGCAGCGTGCCCATGAGCTGGAGGGGGTGCATCGGCTTGGGTTGCTGGGCGCTCGTCACCGTGAGCAGTCGATGGAGGATCTCGAGCGCGCGGGCGTCGTCGCCCTCCTCGATGGCGTTGGTCAACTGGTACGACGGGACCGCGCCTTCGTCGCCCAGGTACGGCATCACGTCGTCGATTCCGAGCTTGGTGCCCTGGTCGCGTGCGGTCGCGAGCACGTCGACCAGCGCGACGACCCGGCCCGCGTCGTCGGCGAGGTGCGAGGCGATGAGCTGCGCGGCGTCGCCGGTGAGCAGCACACCTGCGGCGTGGGCCGTCGACTTCAGCACCTCGCCCGTCTTCTCGCTCTCGGGCGCGCGCTCGACTGCACCGACCGACGAGAGCTTCTTCGTGAGCGCGGTCGGCATCGTGCCGCCGCCCGCGACGAACACGAGGACGGTCGTGTCGAGGGGCTCGTCGAGGTAGCGCGCCAGCGCGTCGACGTCGGAGGCGACCAGACCCCCCGCGTCGCGCACCACGACCACGCGCGATGCGGTCATGAACGGCGGGCTCGTCGCCGCGTTCAGGATCGCGCCGACCACCGCTTCCCGGGCCTCCGCGCCGCCCGGCGGTGCGCTCGACGCGCTCTCACCCTCGTCGCGACCGGCACCGGCGCGGCCGGGCACGGTGAACTCCTCGAGTGCCAGGCTCCGGTCGTCGTCACCGAGGAGCTCGACGACGAGCGCATCGAGGGCACGGTCGCGCAGGAGCGGATCGCTCCCGCGCACCAGGTACGCGGACGCGGTCATGCGGGCTCACCGGCGCGCAGGATGGCTTCCACCGTGCGGCACACGTCGACCGTGCCTGCGACGTCGTGCACGCGCACGATCCGACACCCGCGCGCGACGCCGTACGCGACGGACGCCAGCGACGCCGACCGTCGGGCATCGATGTCGAGGCCCAGGAGGTCGCCGAGGTAGCGCTTGTTGGAGGCCGACAGGAGCAGCGCGTAGCCGTGGCCCGCGAGCGCATCGCTCTCGCGCAGCAGCACGCCGCTCTGGGCGGGCGTCTTGCCGAGATCGAGCCCCGCGTCGAGCGCGATCTGGTCGGCGGTGAGGCCCGCGGCCTCCGCCTGGTGCGCACGATCGAGGAGGAAGGTGGTGACGTCGCCCACGAGGTCGTCGTAGTGAGGATCGGGATCCGCCACGCGAGGTCGCAGCCGGATGTGGGTCGCCACCACTGACGCGTCGTGCTTCGCCGCCACGGTGAGGTAGTCGGGATCGGCGAAGCCGCTGATGTCGTTGCCGACGACGGCGCCCACCGCGCACGCGGCGTCGAGCACGCCTGCCCGCCACGTGTCGCACGAGATCGCGACGTCGAACCGAGCATGCAGCGCCTCGATCGGCGCGACCACGCGGTCGAGCTCCTCTGCTTCGCCCACCTCGGGCCCGGGACCGGCCTTCACCCCACCGACGTCGAGGATGTCGGCACCGTCGTGCACCAGCTCGTCGGCCCGTTGGAGGAGCGCATCGAGGGCGAACGTGGCGCCCTGGTCGTAGAACGAGTCGGGGGTGCGGTTCAGGATCCCCATCACCAGCGTGCGCGTCGTGAGGTCGTGGACGTGCTCACCGAGCCGGTAGCGGACGCGCATCGCGGCGCAGGCTACGCGCCCGGTGCGCCGCCGCGACGAGCGTGCCGAGTGCCACGATCCCGGCCAGGGCGCGCCCGTCGAGCGCGATCGGCACCCTCGACGCGACGTCGGCAACGGCCAGGAGCGCATGCACGAGCGCAGCGGTGGGAACGGCAAGCAGGCGCGGGATCGATGGCGCGATCGGCCCGATCAGCCCGTTGGCGACCCCGGCCACGATGCCCCACATGGTGAGCGGCGCCGCGAGCGGGACGGCCACCAGGTTCGCGGGCAGCGCGACGAGTGGGATCGACCCGAACACCGGCACGAGCACGGGTGCCACGCCCAGCTGCGCGGCCGCGCTCACTGCCAGCACCTCGCGCAGCCACATCGGTCCGCGCCTCCACCTCGCGATCGGGCGCGCCCACAGCGCGATCCCGAGGCTGGCGGCGCACGAGAGCAGGAACCCGACCGAGTGCACGAGGAACGGATCGACGAGGAGCAACGCCCCCGCCGCGAGCACGAGCACGCGGACCCCTGCGGTCGGGCGGCCGAGGTAGCCGGCGAGCAACCCGATCACCGCCATCGTGATCGCCCGCGCCACCGACGGCTCCCAGCGGGTCATGGTGCCGAAGAGCACCAGCACGGCGAGCGACGTGACGAGCCGTCCGCCGAGGCGCAGGCGACGGAGCAACGGCGCGACGAGCGCGAGCACGAACGCCACGTTCCCGCCCGACACCGCCGTGAGGTGCGTGAGCCCTGCCGCCCGGAACTGCTCCTCCACCTGGTCGGGCACCGCACGGGTGTCGCCCAGCAGGAAGCCCGCCAGCACGGCACGGTCGACCGGCGCGAGCGCCTCCGACCCGGAGAGGACCAGCGATCGCGCCCGGTTCGCGAGCCGTGCCAGCGGGTCGCGGGGCCGGGCGACGGCGAGCACGTCGGTGACGTGCAGCGTCGCGACCGCGTGGCGCCACTTCATCCGGGTGTCGAACCCGTCGAGCGGTGCCAACCACCCGCGGACGGTCGCGCCCTCTCCGGCCGCGAGCAGCGCGAGGCGGGTGGTCGAGTCGCCGCTCGCCGATGCCAGCACGCGCCGACCACCCGCCGAGTCACGCGGCGACGTCCCGGTGGACCAGGCGTCGACCCGGACGAGCGCCGATGCGGACCACCGCGTCGCGTCGGGATCCTCGACCAGCGTCACGCGCGCCGTGATGTCGGCGCGCGCGGCGACCGCCGTCGTCAGCGGCGAGTGCGTGAGCCCGTCGAGTGCTCGTTGCATCGCCGCCCCGCCGAGCAGTCCGACGGCGAACACGATCGCGGCGACGCGACGCCACCCGGGCGCCGTGCGCGCCGTCACCACGAGGGCCAGCACCGCGAGCACCACCATTGCGCGCGCGTCCGCCGGCCCGCGGGCTTCGCCGACCAGGATCCCGAGCACCACCGCGACGAGCGCGACCGCAGGTGCGACCACCCGCTACACGGTGACGAGCGGCGCGAGCTCGGCGAAGCGCTTGTCGCCGATCCCCCGCACCTCCCGCAGCTCGTTGACCGAGGTGAACCCGCCGCGGCTCGTACGCGCCGCGATGATCGACTGCGCGTACGTGGGACCGATGCCGGGGAGCGCTTCGAGCTGCTCCTGCGTGGCGGTGTTGAGGTTCACCTTGGCGGTCGGCGACGGCGCGCCCGTGCTCGAGGCGCCGGTGCTCGAGCTGCCACCGGACGCTGGTCCCGGTGCACCGGCCAACACGCCCGGGTCGGCCTCGCCGCGCTTCGGCACGTACACGCGCGAACCGTCCTCGACCCGCGCGGCGAGGTTCAGGCGATCGAGATCGCCGTCGAGCGTCGCGCCCCCGACCGCTTCGACGGCATCGATGACTCGGGCGTTGCCGGGGAGCTCCACCACTCCGGCGCGCACGACCGCGCCGGCGACGTGCACCACGACCTTCGCATCGGCCCCGCCGGTCGTCGCGGTGGTCTTCGGTGCGCTCGACGCCGGAGCCGACGACGCGCCCGACCC
>DASUMF010000170.1:0-6598 GCA_036277835.1 Acidimicrobiia bacterium | reverse complement strand
TGGGCGACCAGGCCCCGACCGAGGCCCCACCCGGCCCCCTGTTCACCCACCCGCGCGACACCTACACCCAGCTCCAGTTCATGGCGTACACCGGCGGCATGGCCGAGATCTCGGACCCGCGCTTCGAGAGTGACGCGTTCGATCCCGGATGGTGGACGCGCGACCATCCGCTGCACCTGCGGAAGTCGTCACACGTGACGCTCGCGGTGCGCGACCTCGAGAAGGCCAAGCACCTCTTCGTCGACATCCTCCCCGGTCGGTTTCTCCACGAGGAGGAGCGCGACCTGACCGAGACCAGGAGCGCGTTCGTCGCGCTCGGTACGGACCTCGTGATCGAGCTCGCCGAGCCGACGAGCACCACCAGCACGATGTCGTCCGACATGGAGGAGTTCGGCGAGAGCCTCTACTCCCTCGCGTTCCAGGTCGCCGATCTCGGGGACGCCGAGCAGCACCTGAAGGCGAAGGGCATCGAGGTCGTCGGCCGCGACGACACCACCTTGCTCACCGACCCCGCGACGACCCACGGGGCGCGCTTCTTGTTCACCACCTTCGAGATCCCCGGCGACGCGCGCCCGGCGTGGGGTTGACGCGCCTCGGGGTGGTCGTAGGCTCGGATCCGTGCTGACCGATCGACTCGACCTCTCGCGCGACGAGCTCCAGTCGCGGTCGGGCTGGGAGCTGAAGCCCGAGGGAGCGTGCAAGGGCGACGTGTGCATCCCGCTGCGGTCGGCGGTGATCGGTGCCGACGGGCGCGTCGACATCACCGCGTTCGCCAGGCAGCTCGGCATGCCGATCGTCGCCGACGAGGCGCACGGACTCTGGGCGCTCGGACCGCCGTCGGCGGGTCACGTGCTCGCGCGCGCCGAGATGCCCGAGCTCACGCTCTCGGATTTCGACGGCGCCCCCTACGACTTCGCCACCGGCCGCGGCCGCAAGGTCGTGATGGTCGCCTGGGCGTCGTGGTGAGGTTGCCAGGCTGACCTGCCCGTGTGGCAGGCCCTGTACGAGGAGCTCGCTCCTGCCGGGCTGGAGATCGTCACCGTCGCGCTCGACACCAACGTCGAATCGGCACGCGCCCCGGCGGAGGCCGCGCACGCGACGCACCCGTCACTGGTCGACCCCGAGTTCCGCATCGTGGAGCTGTTCGGGATCACCAACGTGCCGTTCGGCATGTGGATCGACGAGCGAGGGATCATCGTGCGTCCGCCCGAGTCGGCGCCGGTGCCACCGCCACCCGACGCGCCCGACCGGTCAGCGTTCCTCGAGAGCCTTCCCGAGGAGCAACGCCGCATCATCGTCGGGATGACGGCCAACGCCGGTGATCCGACGCGCTACTTCGCCGCGGTCCGCGACTGGGTGGCGAACGGCGAGGCGAGCCGCTTCGTGCTCACGCCCGACGAGGTCGTGGCGAGATCGCGGCCGCTCCCCGACGCGGCGGCACGCGCCGCGGCCCACTACGAGCTCGGCCAGCACCTCCACCTCACGGGCTTCGGGCAGGACGCCGTCGCGCACTTCCAGCGCGCGCACGAGCTCGACCCGACGAACTGGAGCTACCAGCGCCAGGCGCGCGCCCTCGCCGACCCGGCGTGGGGTACCGCGTACGAGCGCGATCTCTTCACCGAGGTCGGTCGTGTCGGCCCCGAGACGTGGCGGCCACCGCTCGACCTCTGACTCAGAAGTCGAGCGGTGGGGCCAGCCGAATTTCCGTTCCGCCACGGAGGCGGTTCACCGTTCCGCCACGGAGGCGGGCGGTCAGGCGATGTCGTACAGGTCGGCGGCGTTCTTCCAGACGATCGCCTGCTTGACGTCGTCGTCGAGACCGCTGAAGTGCCGCTCCACGACGTCGCGCGACTCCGGCCACGTCGAGTCGGGGTGCGGGTAGTCGGTGGCGAACATCAGCGTCTCGGCACCGAGCAGGTCGATGTGGCGCATGCCAGCGATGTCGTCTTCGAACGTGGCGTGGAACTGGCTGCGCCAGTACGAGCTCGGCTTCTCCTTGATCATGCCGCGACCGCCCCAGTTGTGACGACGCTGCATCGTGTCGAGACGCTCGAGGTAGTACGCGATCCATCCGATGCCCGACTCGACGAGCACGATGTGCAGGTCGGGGTTGTCGGGCACCATCCCGCCGAGGATCCAGGTGCTGATGAGCTCCGCCATCACGATCGGCGGCAGCGACTGGAAGATGCCCTTCGCCGGCGTCGGGTCGGCCATCTGGATGCCCTTGAGGCTGGGCGACGCGTTGGTGTGCAGGCTCAGCGGGACCTTGTTGGCGGCGAACGCCTGCCACAGCGGCTTGTACTGGTCCTCCCAGTACGGCGCGAGGCCGTAGGAGTCCGGGTACGTCGGGATCGTGAGCGCCTTGAAGCCACGCTCGACGAGACGCTCGAGCTCCTTCACGCCTTCCTTCGGGTCGAGCACCGGCACGATGCCGACCGGGATGAGGCGCTGCTTGTCGTAGTCGATCCACTGCAGCAGCGCGTCGTTGTACGCCTCGAAGCTCGCGCGCCGTGCCTCGTCGTTGAGCTTGTAGAACACGCCGCCGTCGAAGCCGAACACGCTCTGGCTGTAGAGCACCTCGGCGTCGACGCCGTCCTCGATCTGGTCCTGGATGCGGTCCTCCTGGACGTGGTCGCCGGGGCGTCCCTGCGCCGGCCAGTCGCGGTGCGCGCGGTTGTTCGGCATGTTCAACGCCGCCATCGCCGCCATCTGCTCGGCGATCGACGCCTCGATGTCGGGGACGTACTTCGTCGCGAGGTGCTCGTAGAACGCCTCGTTGGTGATCGTGACGTGTGAGTCGGCGGAGATGATGCGCTGCGTGTCGGCCATGAAGGTGGCTCCCCCTGAACTTGGGCTCGAGCTCGTGCTGGGCGGTGTTCGTCGATCGTCCCGCCGCTCAACGGCGTTGAGAAAAATTGTACCCCTGACCAGCCCGCGCGCTCAACCACTGTCAACGCAAGGCGTGTGAGGTGATCGGGTCGTCGGGCAGGCCCGCCCAGTGGTCGAGGATCCCCTGCACCGGTGCCACGAGCGCCACGTTGCGCAGGGTGAACCGCAGCAGCTGCTCGACGTAGGCGGGAGGGTCACCGGCCACGCAGTCGCTCGGCACGATCACCCGGTAGCCACGGTTCATCGCCTCGATGGCGGTGCCGTTGACCGCGATGTTCGCCGACACGCCCGTGACGATCACCGTCTTCATCCCGAGGCCGCGCAGGTAGGCGTCGAGCGGGGTCGAGTAGAAGCCGGTCATGCCGTGGTGCCGGGAGATCGCGACATCTTCGGGGTGCGGCGTCAGCGCCGCGACGATCGGCCCGTGCCCGGCGCGGCGTGCGCGGTCGGTGCGGATGGCGCGCCCGACGGTGGCAGTGCCCGCGCCGCCCGCCGCAGCGGCGCCGGACGAACCGTCGTTGCCGCGCCCGTCGGTGACGTAGAAGATGCGCGTGCCGACGCGCCGCGCGGCGTCGAACAGCACGCCGAGACGGTCGATCAGACCGATCTCCTGCGCGTGCGCGGCGAGGCCGGGGATCATCGCGTGCTCGGGGAGCAGCAGGTTCTCCTGTACCTCGAGCGTGACCAGCGCGGTCGTCGTCGGGTCGAGGTAGGGGCTGAGGTCACGGGGCATCCGCGAACGCTATCGGTCCGCCGGCGTCGGTCGCGGCGAGAGGGTGTGCGCGCGTCGCCCGACCTGTGACACTGGGACGATGGCAGCGAAGGACGCCGGCGAGTCGCGTGAAGGCGTGAAGCTCACCAACCTCGACCAGCCGCTGTTCGACGGCGCCGACGCGACGAAGCGCGACCTCGTCGAGTACCTCGACGGCGTCCGCGCCCGGATCATCCCCCAGCTCGAGCAGCGGCCGCTGTCGGTGATCCGGGTGCACCGGGGCCAGGAGGCGTTCATGCAGAAGAACGTCCCGAAGTACGCGCCCGAATGGCTGCCGCGAGTCGACATCTGGGCGGAGGCGTCGAAGCGCACCGTGTCGTACGCGCTCTGCAACGACCGTCGGTCACTCCTGTGGTTCGCGAACCAACGCGCCATCGAGTACCACCCGGCACTCGCGCGCGCCGACGCGCCCGACCATCCGACCCACCTCGTGCTCGACCTCGACCCACCCGAGGGTGACGCGTTCGCGATGGCGGTGCGTGCTGCGCAGGCCGTGCGCGGCGCGCTCGACGAGGTCGGCCTCGCCGGTGCGGTGAAGACGAGCGGCGCGAAGGGTGTGCACGTGTACGTGCCGATCGTCGACGACACCACCTTCGAGGACGCCGCCGCCGCGACGCGCGCGATCGCGGCGCGCACCGAACGCCTCGCGCCCGACCTCGCCACGACGGCGTTCATGAAGGAGGACCGCGCGGGCAAGGTGTTCGTCGATTCGACACGCGTCGGGGGTGCGACGGTGATCGCCGCCTACAGCCCACGGGTACGGCCGAACGTGCCGGTCTCGTTCCCCGTGCCGTGGGCCGACCTGGAATCGGTGGCGCCGGCCGACTTCACCGTGCACACCGCGCTCGGCGAGCTCGGCGCTCGCGATCCCTGGGCCGATCAGATGCCCGCCACCCAGGTGCTGCCGGCTGCGCTCCTCGAGGAAGGCCACGCCATCCCGATCGCGCGTGTGCAGGCCATGCACGAGGGGAAGCGCCGAGCCCGCGAGCGTCGCTCCTGATCGGAGGTCGCGTCCGGAGGCGGTGCGGGATAGTGTCCCGCGACCACCCGGTGAACGGCGTTCAGCGCGGTGGCGCCGGCGACGATGGACGACGAGCACGAGGGATGGGTCGATGAGTGATCCCGAGAAGAACAAGCGCCTGCTGCGCGAGCAGCGCGAGTGGTCGCAGCGACACGCCCTCCCGAGCTCGCTCCCGGGCGCGGCGCCGTTCGAGCGGCCGAACCCGCTGAGCGGCTTCAACCCCGCCAGCATCATGGTGTGCGTCGACCCGCCGTCGGACAACCCCGACAACTTCATGGCCGCCGCGGGCGGCTTCCCGTCGCAGGCGCTCGGCCCGACGTTCCTCTCGTACGGCCCGATGATCGCCGAGGGCGACGTCGTGGTCGAGGAGTTCGAGTCGTTCATGTTCGGGGCCGACGGCACGCTGTACAACAACCAGTACTGCTGGCTCCAGCGCTTCGCCGACGACCAGGTCGTCGAGATGCGCGAGTACAACGACAGCCATCACGCGTGGCTCATCTTCGGTCGTCACGGTGGGTGGGAAGACCTCGATCCCCCCACGAGCCCGCGCCGTCGGAACCGTCACGCGGGCGACGACGGCGCGTCGGACGAGCGCGAGACGGTGTTCGAGGTCGTCGACGAGTTCGAGCTCGATCCGCGCATGCTCGCCGACGAGGTGCCGTCGGCCGACGCGCCGCCGGTGCCGGCCGACGCCGGGAACGCGGCGCTCGTGCGCGGTCTCCGCCACGCCCGCGCCGCGGGCGACCCCGCGGTGGTGGGCACGTTCTTCGGCGAGGGGTACCGGCACTTCATCGCGGGCGAGCGTCCCTTCGGATGGGACCACCTCCCGATCGAGGAGATCTACGCGCCGCTCGTGGAGCACCTGGCCTCACCGCTCACCGTGCGGTACGGCCCCACGATCGCCGACGGCGACCTCGTGTTCGAGGAGATGGACATCCTCGCCGAGCTCGACGACGGCACGGTCTACAACAACTGGCACTGCTTCGTGCACCACGTCCGCGACGGCAGGATCATCCAGACGCGCGAGTACCTCGACACGCGCCACGTGTGGGCCGTCCTCGCCCGATGGGCGGACTGGGGGACGACACCCGTGCAGCCGCGCAGCACGCCGCGCCGCTCCAACCTTCCCGCCATCCACTCGACCAGTCAGATCCCGACGATGTTCTGCGAGATGGAGCGCTGGGATCCGTTCGACACTCCCGCGCGCTGAGCATGGACCCCCTGCTGATCGTCTCCGCCGACGGGCACGCGGGCGCCCCGATCGACGCGTACGAGCCCTACCTCGACGCGAAGCACCGCGCCGCGTTCGCCGAACTCCGGGAGGAGAACGAGCTCTACCGGAAGCTCGTCACCCGGCCGCTCCAGCCGACCGACGAGGCCCTCGACGTGTTCGATCGGCGCGGCGCAGTGCGCGGCGGCGGCACCGACGGCGCATGGGACGTCGACCTCCGCCTCCGCGAGCTCGACACCGAGGGGATCGCCGCCGAGATCCTCCACTACTCGATCCAGTTCGTGACCACGCCCTTCTTCAGCCACGTGAACCGCGCGTGCTCCGCCGAGCTCCAGTCGGCGGGCGCGCAGGCCCACAACCGTTGGCTCGCCGACTTCATGGCACCCGCGAACGGGCGCCTGCGCGGCGTGGCCGAGCTGGGGCCGTGCCACGACCTCGATGCCGCGCAGCGCGAGCTGCAGTGGGCGGTCGAGCACGGCTTCGTGGCGGCGACGATGCCCGGCGGCCTCGTCGACCCGTCGCTCCCCCCGTTGCACGACCGCTCCTACGACCCGTTCTACGCGACGTGCGCGGAGCTGGGTGTTGTCCTCTCGATCCATGCCGGTTGGGGTTCGGTGCAGGGTGCGTTCCTCGAGATGATCGCGAAGATCAAGGGCCGAACGAAGGGCCGGTCACCGTTCGCACC
>DASUMF010000169.1:0-4850 GCA_036277835.1 Acidimicrobiia bacterium | reverse complement strand
CGCCTATCCAGAGCTCGAAGCGGGTGGCGCGGGGCTCGTCGAGCACCTGCCCCAGCGGTTCCACCGAGCGATCGCCGCGACCCTCGCCAAGCTGAAGGCGAAGTTCGAGTCCTGACTCGACCCCAACCGTCAGCTGACACGCCCTGATCCTTCGGCGTAGCGTCGAGCACATGGCTCTCGTCGAACAACGAGTCGAGCTGCTCACCGAGCGCAGCGTGATGATCCCGATGCGCGACGGCGTGCGCCTCGCGGCGGATCTCTGGCGTCCCGACACCGACGAGCCGGTGCCCGTGCTCGTCGCGCGCACGCCCTACAACCGGGCGATGCTCGGCACGTTGGCAGCCGAGGTGCTCGCGAAGGCCGGGTACGCGGTGCTCCAGCAGGACTGCCGCGGGCGCTTCGAATCGGAAGGCGAAGGCTGGTGCCCCGTCGAGCTCGACGCCGACGACGGGTACGACACCGTCGAGTGGGCCGCCGCGCAGCCGTGGTCGAACGGCAAGGTCGGCATGTTCGGTGCGTCGTACATGGGCTACGTGCAGTGGCAAGCCGCGATCGCGCGGCCACCGTCGCTCGTGGCGATCCTGCCCGAGACGGCGGCAGCCGACTACTGGGACCCGATCTTCGGGCCGGGCGGCGCGTTCCGGGTCGCCAACCGGGTCGGTTGGACGTTGCTCGTGGCGATGGAGGAGGCGCGCCGCCAGGCGATCGACGACCCGTTGCTCGACGAGTTGCGCGAGGGCCTCGCCGCGCTCGCGCCCGGCGACATCATGGGCCGCGCCGCGGTGATGACGCCGGTCGTCGAACGCCTGATGTGGCACCGACCGTTGCGCGACATCCCGTTCTTCGCGCGCGTCGCACCGTGGTACGCCGACTACTTCGTGCACGACCGGCGTGACGACCCGTCCTGGCTTCGTTCGAACCCGCGGTCGCACTACACCGAGCTCGACCTGCCCGCGATCCACATCGGCGGGTGGTACGACGTCCAACTCTCGAACACGCTGCTTGCGTACGAGGGGATGCGCGACCGCGCCGCGACCGACGAAGCGCGCGCCGGACAACGCATGATCATCGGCCCGTGGACGCACTGGGGCATCACGGTGCCGGTCGTCGGCGACATCGACTTCGGCCCGAGCTCGGTGCTCGACATCGACGCGCTCCGCCTCGGGTGGTTCGACCACTGGATGCGTGACACGCCGTCATCGGTCGTCGACGATCCGCCGGTGCGCGTGTTCGTGATGGGTGACAACGAGTGGCGCGACGAGCACGAGTGGCCCCTCGCGCGCACGCAGTGGACGCCGTGGTACCTGCACGCCGACGGCGGCTTCGGGCCCGAGGCCCCGACCGGTGACGACGGCCCGGATGCGTTCACCTACGACCCGCACGATCCGGTGCCGACCCTCGGCGGCCGTCTGCTCGGCACCGGGGGCGCACGTGGCGGGCCGGTCGAGCAGGGCGACGTCGCGACGCGCGCCGACGTGCTCGCCTACACGAGCGGTCCGCTCCCGACCGATCTCGAGATCACCGGCCCCGTCCGGGCCGAGCTCTGGGCGTCGACCAGCGCGCCCGACACCGACTTCACCGCCAAGCTCGTCGACGTGCACCCTGACGGTCGGTCGTACAACATCTGCGACGGCATCGTGCGCGCTCGCACCCAATTCCCGATCCCGCTCGTCGCCGGCGCCACCTACTGCTTCACCGTCGACCTCGCCGCCACGTCGATCGTCGTGCCCGCGGGGCATCGCCTCCAGCTCCAGGTGTCGTCGAGCAACTTCCCGATGTTCGAGGCCAACGCCAACACCGGGCTCCCCGCCGGCACCGACACCGCCGACGACCTGCGTGTCGCCGAGCAGCGCGTGTTCCACGACGCGCACCGCCCGAGCCGGATCGTGCTCCCCGTCGTCCCGCGCTGACACCTTTCCGTCAGGATCTCGCAACCGCAGTGTGACCGGCGGGCAAACGCAGTGCAGCACGCGTGGTTCAGCCTGTGTCGGTGAGCACCGAAGCGGGGCAGGCACGATGGTGATGACCGATGTCCGCGAACGGGAGTTGGAGTCCGTGTCGTCACCCGTGCTCGCCTACCTGGAGCGTCTGCACGACGAGTGCAAGGGCCTCCGTGGCGGCGACGTCGCGACCTACATCCCGCAGCTCGGCGAGGCCGATCCCGATTCGTTCGCGATCTGCATCGTGACCGTCGGCGGCTACACGTACGAGGTGGGCGACGTCGATCATCAGTTCACGATCCAGTCGATCTCGAAGGCGCTCACCTACGGCCTCGCGCTCGAAGACCTCGGCGTCGACGCGGTGTCGGCGCGGGTCGGCGTCGAGCCCACCGGCGACCCGTTCAACTCGATCACCGTCGACGAGGTGTCGAACCGACCGTTCAACCCGATGGTGAACGCGGGCGCCATCGTCACGACGAGCCTCGTGCGGGGCGACACGGGCGACGACAAGCTCGGTCGGCTGCTCGACGCCTTCGGCAGGTTCATCGGTCACGACGTCGCGATCGATGCCGACGTGTTCAACTCCGAACGCGAGACCGGCGACCGCAACCGCGCCATCGCCTACCTCATGCGCAACTTCGGCATGCTCGACGGCGACGTCGAGCAGATGCTCGACCTCTACTTCCGTCAGTGCTCGTTCCTCGTCACGTGTCGAGATCTCGCGGTCGCCGGCGCGACCCTCGCCAACCGGGGCCGGAACCCCATCACCGGCGAGCCGGCCCTCTCCAGCCGCTACGTGGGCAACGTCCTGAGCGTCATGCAGACGTGCGGGATGTACGACTTCGCCGGCGAGTGGACGTACACGGTCGGCCTGCCGGCGAAGAGCGGCGTGTCGGGCGGGATCATGGCCGTGCTTCCCGGCCAGCTCGGCATCGGCGTGTTCTCCCCGCCGCTCGACGCGCGCGGCAACAGCGTGCGCGGCATCGAGGTGTGCCGGCGCCTCTCGCACGACTTCGCCCTCCACCCTCACCGACCCGCGACGGTCGCGGGTGGTGTGGTGCGGCGCCGCTACCGCGCCGAGTGCGTGCGCTCCGCTCGCGCGCGCTCGGTGCTCGACGAAGCCGTGCTCCAGACCGCGGGTGCGCGCGTCGTCGTGCACGAGCTGCAAGGCGACCTGTTCTTCGCCACCACCGAGGTGCTCGTGCGCGAGGTGCTCGACGACCTCGAGGGTGTCGAGCACGTGGTGATCGACGGCCGGCGCGTCGGTCGGGTCGACAGCCCGGCGCGCGAGCTGCTGTCCTCGATGGGCGAGTCGTTGTCGGCGTCGGGACGAACCGTGCTGCTCGCCGGCTTCGCATCCGAGGTCACCGACGCGCTCGAGGCGGAGGTGCTCGTGTTCGACGACGCCGACGGCGCGCTCGAGTGGTGTGAGCAGCGCGCTCTCGCCTCCGTGCCCCGCCCGCAGCGCTCGGGCCCGCTCCTCCACGACCAGCAGCTGCTCCAGGGGCTCGGCCCCGACGAGCTCGCCGCGGTGGCGGAGCGGGTGGAGCTCCGCGAGCTGGTCGCCGGCGAGACCGTGTTCCACGAGGGCGAGCCTGCCGACACCGTGTGCTTCGTGGTGGAAGGCGCCGTGAGCGTCCGGCTCCCGCTGGCGGGCGGCCGCAGCCACCGGGTGGCGGGCTTCGGTGCCGGGATGGCGGTCGGCGATTTCGGTCTCGTCGAGCGGGCGCCGCGCTCCGCCGACGTCGTCGCCGACGAGATCAGCCTCCTCGCGGCCTTCCCGATCGACGATCTGGCGGTCGTCGACGCGAAGTTCCCCGGTGTCGCCGCGCAGGTGTACGCGAACCTCGCGCGCCTGCTGGCGCAACGGCTGCGGAACGCCAACGACCAGATCCGCAGTCTCGACTCCTGAGGTGTGGGATGATTGACGGCACGCGCCTGTGGAGATCCTGAAAAAGAAGCGCTCACGCGATGTGCTTCGCGGACCGAAAAATGGGACAATGAGGCTGCCCGGATCGGTCACACTGTCGGGCCACCCCCTGGCAGTGCATCCGCCGCACCCGTCGCGACCTGCGTCGGAACAGGCAGAACTTTGCGGAACTTGCACAACACTCGGAACAAGGTCGCAACCCCCGACGTTCTACCGTCGACAGCCGTCTCGCTCCCCCCGAGACGCAGCGCGCTAACCCCTGGAAGGCATCGTGGCACGAGTTCGAAACCGTAACGAACGCGACAACGAGGACCTCGTCCGGCTGTATCTCGAAGACATCGGCCGGCACCAGCTCCTCACCAAGGACGACGAGGCTCGCCTCGCCCAGGACATCGAAGCCGGCAAGGCCGCGGCCGAGACCCTCGAGAACGTCGACAAGGGCCTCACCCGCGCCGAGAAGCGCGACCTCCAGCGCCTCGCCCGCAAGGGTGAGAACGCCCAGCGGGAGTTCGTCCAGTCGAACCTCCGGCTGGTCGTCTCGATCGCCAAGCGCTACCAGGCGTCGGGCATGCCGCTCCTCGACCTCGTGCAGGAGGGCAACCTCGGCCTGATCCACGCCGTCGAGAAGTTCGACTGGCGCAAGGGCTTCAAGTTCTCCACCTACGCGACGTGGTGGATCCGTCAGGCCATCCAGCGCGGCATCGCGAACGCCGGTCGCACCATCCGGCTGCCCGTGCACGCAGCCGACAACCTCGCGCGGCTCCAGAAGGAGCGTGCGGGACTCGAGGCGCGCCTCGGTCGTCCGGCCACGCTCGACGAGCTGGCTGAGGAACTCGACCTCGCACCCGAGCGCGTCAAGGAGCTCATCCCGCACCTCGCGGAGCCGGTGTCGCTCGAGACGCCCGTCGGCGAAGACGGCGAGACCGAGCTCGGCGACCTCGTCGAGGACCGTGGAGCGGAGTCGCCGTTCGAGTCGGCGG
>DASUMF010000168.1:0-3779 GCA_036277835.1 Acidimicrobiia bacterium | reverse complement strand
TGGTCGGCGACACGGTGAACCTGGCCCAGCGCCTGCAGGATCTCGCGCGCCCGGCCGGACGGATCGTGATGAACGAGAGCACCTACGACGCGCTCACCACCGTGCCCGACTGCGAGGCGATGGGCGAGACCCTCGTGAAGGGTCGGACGACACCGGTGCACGCGTGGGTGATCGACGTCAGCGGCGACGACCGGGAGGGAACCCGATGAGTGACGAGCAACCCCGCCAGCAGGAGCCTGCCGTCGTGATCACGCGTGGGCTCCGCAAGACGTTCGAGTCCGAAGGCGCGCCCGTGCGCGCGCTGCGGGGCGTCGACTTCACGATGGCGCCCGGGGAGTTCGTCGCGGTGATGGGCCCCTCGGGATGTGGGAAGTCGACGTTGCTGAACGTGATCGCGGGGCTCGACACGCCGACCGACGGCGACGTGGCGGTGTCGGGCGAGACGCTCGTGGGCCGGAGCGAGGACGAGCTCGCGATCATGCGTCGGCGCCACATCGGGATCGTGTTCCAGTTCTTCAACCTGCTCGAGGGCATGAGCGTGCTCGAGAACGTGACCCTCCCGGCGGTGATCGCCGGCGCGCCCCGCAAGCGCGCGGAGACGCGTGCGCGCGACCTGCTCGACCTGTTGGGGCTCGCCGACAAGGCACCCGACGCGCCAGGGGTGCTCTCGGGTGGACAGCGCCAGCGCTTGGCGATCGCACGGGCGCTCGCCAACGAGCCGACGCTCCTGCTCGCCGACGAGCCGACCGGTGCCCTCGACTCCGAGGGCGGTCGTGAGGTGCTCGAGCTCTTCCGGCGGCTGCACGCGGGTGGCCAGGCGATCTTGATGGTCACGCACGACGACGACGTCGCCGCTGCCGCCGACCGCATCGTGCGCATGCGCGACGGCAGCATCGTGACCGAGGGTGAGGGCGCGACCGCCGCGGCCGCGGCGGTGTCGTAAGCGCTCCATGGGAGCAGTCCGGTTCCGAGCTCGTGCCGAGCTGCGAGGACGATGGCGCGCGCTGCTCGCGCTGGCGCTGCTCGCGGGCATCGCCGGTGCGGCGTCGATCGCCGCGTTCGCCGGTGCTCGGCGGACCGACACGGCGTTCGCGCGGATGCTCGCGAGCACCAACGCGGCCGACGTGCTCGTCAACCCGGACTTCGGCAACGACAGCGAGCTCGACATCGACGCCGTGCGCGCGCTCCCGATGGTCGCCGAGGCCGCCGTGGGCCGGGGGCTGGCAGTGACGGCCCTGCCGATCCACAGCGTCGCCGACCTCGACAGCACGCTGAGCCTGGGCCCGATCGACGTCACGAGCACGAAGGTCGGTCGTCCCAACGTGCTCGAGGGGCGTCTGCAGCGCCCGGGGTCCGCACGGGAGGTGTTCGTCAATCCCCGCTTCGCCGATCGCTTCGGATTGCACGTCGGTGACCGGTTCCACGCCGCGGTGCTGACCAGGACCGACTTCGAGGCGTTCGACGAGCGAGGCCTCTCGCCGGACGCGGCCGTCGCCGAGATCAACCGTGGCGAGCTCGGCACGCCGCTCGACCTGACCGTCGTCGGCATCGGTGTCGATGCCGACGACATCGTCGTCGACGAGGGCTTCGAGCAAGCCCGTCTCACGACCACGCCCGCGTTCATGGAGCGGCATCCCGACGCCGACGCGGGCTACTTCGGGATCTTCGCCCGGCTCCGGAACGGCGCGGCCGACGTTGCCGCGTTCAAGGCGGCGGTCCAGGCGCTGCCCCACGAGGGTGCGATCGAGTTCCAGACGACGTCGACGACGAAGGCGAAGGTCGATCGCGCGGTGCGGCCCGACGTGGGCGCGCTCACGATCTTCGCGATCGTCATCGCGTTGACGGGTCTCCTCCTCGTCGGGCAGGCGATTGCGCGCCAGACGTTCCTGGACTCCGTCGACCACGCGTCGCTGCGCGCGCTCGGCTTCCAGCGCGCGCAGCTCTTCGGTGCAAGCATGCTGCGCGGCGCGGTGCTGGCAGTCGTCGCCGCGTGCATCGCGGTCGTCGGCGCGCTGGTGGTGTCGCCGTTCGCTCCGATCGGCCCCGCGCGCGCCGCGGAGCCCGACCGGGGGTTCCACGTCGACGCCCCGGTCGTCGGGCTGGGCGCGCTCGCGGTGCTCGTGGCGGTGCTCGTGCTCGCGGCGATTCCAGCCTGGTGGTTCTCGCGGGCGTCCCGGTTCGCGCCCGATCAGCCCCGCCTGCGCGTGTCGCGACCTGCCGCGTGGTTGCAGTCGGCGGGTGCACCGGTCGTCGCCGGCACCGGCGTGCGCATGGCGCTCGAGCCCGGTCAGGGCCGCACCGCCGTGCCGGTCCGCACGACCGTCACGGGGTCCGCCCTCGCGATCGCCGCGGTCGTGGCCGCCGTCACGTTCGCGGCGAGTCTCGACCACCTCGTCACGACGCCGCGTCTCTACGGCTGGGCGTGGGATCTCCGGGTCTCGACGAGCGGGAACGACGCCGCGGACGCGCAGGCGAACTCGTCGTTCGTCGCCTCGACGCTCGCCGACTCGCCGCAGGTGGCGGGGTTCTCCGACTCGGTGCTCAGCCGGCTCGAGATCGACGGCGCCACGGTCACCGCGCTCGGTGTCCGTCACCGCCGCGGCGAGGTGAGCCCGACGATCGTGAGCGGTCGGGCGCCGCGCACGGGGCGGGAGCTCGCGCTGGGCGGTCGGACACTGGACCAGATCGGCGCGTCGGTCGGCGACGTGGTGCGCGTGCGCTCCGACGCGGGCGGCCCGGCCACGCGCATGAGGATCGTCGGTCGAGTGGTGCTCCCGGGCCTCGGCACCTATCCGGGATCCGACAAGACCGCGCTCGGCGAGGGCGCGTTGTTGACGCGTCGGGCGCTGCATCGCATCGGTCCCGACTTCGGCGACGGGCCCTACCTCGTGCGCGTCGCCGACAACTCGGATCGCGCCGCGCTCGAGCGCGCGCTGGTGCCGCCCGAGCTCGCGGAGTCGGTCGAGGTCGCGACGCTGGAGCGGCCGTCCGACATCGTGAGCTACGAGCGCGTGCGCAACACGCCGTTGCTCCTCGCCGGACTGCTCGCGCTCCTCGCGGTCGCGACGGTGGCCCACGCGCTCGTGACGGCGGTGCGTCGTCGGCGACGCGACCTCGCGATGCTCAAGACGCTGGGGTTCACGCGTCGTCAGGTGTCGGCGTCGGTGGCGTGGCAGGCGACGACGATCGGGGTCGCCGCGCTCGTGATCGGCATTCCCATTGGCGTTATCGTCGGTCGCTGGTCGTGGACCACGCTCGCGGCCGACCTCGGTACCGTGGCGCAACCGATCGTGCCCCTCCTCGCGTTGGCAGCCGCGGTGCCGCTCGTTCTCCTGGTTGTGAACGCGGTGGCGTTCGTGCCCGGGCGCATCGCCGCCGGGCTCCGTCCGGCCGCAGCATTGCGGAGCGAGTGATGGCGGGCCCGATGAGCGGGGTGGCGATGGTCGCGCGGTCGGAGCTGCGCCGGCGTTGGCGCAGTCTCGTGGTGCTCACGGTGCTGGTCGCCGTGTCGGCTGCAGTGACGCTCGCGCTCGTGGCCGGGGCGCGCCGGACGAGCAGCGCACTCGTTCGGTTCGAGACCTACAGCCAGTCGGCCGACGTCGAGTTGACGGTGGGCGAGGCCACCGATGCACAACTCCGCGCCTTCGCGCGGAGCCCGGGTGTGAAGGCATTCGCTCCTGTGCGCCAGGTCACGTTGGTGGTCAAGGACAGCCGGAGGTTCCTCCCGACCGCGGCGCAGAGCAGCGATGCCTTCGGCACGACCGTCGACCGACCCGTCG